>CAYUHO010000016.1:0-4710 GCA_964444445.1 uncultured Piscirickettsiaceae bacterium
CTCTTTTATAGTAACCTAGTCCATTCTTTAATTGAATTAGATTCGGGTACCTAGATGAAAGAGATAGATACTGCTGTTTTACAGCTGGATAGCTTATCAACAAAAGCATATGAATTAGGGTTAACCTATGCCCCTAAGCTCGCTTTAGCGATTATTACGTTAATAATTGGTTTATGGGTTATTGGAATTCTTGCAAAACTACTTAAAGTCTCAATGGAAAAGTCACATGTTGACCCAACATTAATTCCTTTTATTAGCAGTCTAATTTCATGGATATTTAAACTATTACTCTTTATTTCAGTTGCTTCTATGGTTGGAATTGCAACAACATCATTTATTGCTGTTTTAGGTGCTGCTGGTTTAGCAATAGGGCTTGCTCTACAAGGAAGCCTTGCAAACTTTGCGGGAGGTGTTTTAATTATGATTTTTAAACCCTACCGAGTTGGTGACCTGATTGATTCTCAAGGTCACTTAGGGGTGGTTAAAGAAGTTCAGATTTTTAATACGGTATTAACCTCTCCACAAAATAAACAAATAATTGTACCGAATGGAATGATGTCAAATGGAGCAATTACAAATTTTACGACGGAAGGGTTGATTCGTTTAGATTTAAGTGTTGGTATCGCTTATGATGCTGATATAGGTAAAGCAAAAGAAGTTTTATTAGCGGTACTTAACGAACATTCCTTAATACTAAAAGACCCAGCACCATTTGTTGGGGTAGAAGCTTTAGCTGATAGTTCGGTTAACCTTGCCGTTCGACCTTATTGTAAACCTGAGCATTATTGGGATGTGTTTTTTGATGTGAATGAACAAATGAAAATAGCACTCGATAAAAACAAAATATCAATTCCTTTTCCACAAAGAGATGTTCATATTTTTAATGCAAGTGTTTAAAACTAATATTTATTAAGGATTTAAAATGAAATTACAGATAATCACCTCACTATTCCTAGGTGTTTTTTTATTATCCTCTTGTAGTGATAATGAGAACGCTACTAAAGAAACAGCCAATCAAGTTGTTGAGAAATCGGTAGCAATAGTAAAACATGAAACAACGAGTGAGAAAGGTGAAAAAATAGTTGAACCAGTAAAGGAAACCGTAACAAAAGTTGCGAAAAAGGTTGAAAAGGTTGTTGAAAAAGAAAAACCTGTTTCTGAAGCCAAAAATACAGATGATACGGGTACGGTTCATCGCGTTGAAATGAAAAATTCTGGTGCTGATGGAATTATGGTGTTTGTTCCTGGTTATTTAAAAATAAACAAAGGCGATACCGTTAACTTTGTGGCAACAGATGCAGGGCACAATGCGGTATCGGAAGTGACAACAGGTGATGCTTGGCAGGTTGGTTTTTCAGGTGGTAAAGTAACTTTTAATAGCGAAGGTGTTGAAATATATTATTGTGTTCCACACAGAGCAATGGCAATGTATGGTGTTATTCAAGTCGGTAATGCTACCAACAAAGATGATGCAATTTCCAAAGCTGCAATGATTGATAATGGTTTCGCAATGAACCATGGTCGTTTAAAGAAATACACTTCTCAAATTAAATAAATTCTCAAGTTCCTCCTCTTTACTTAGCTATTTTCCATGAAAATAGCTAAGATTTTTTTGTTCACCTTCATAGATAAATTCATCAAAGAAGTAAAAATTCAATCATTGCTATTCAAGCGCATTTCTAAATTAGGTTTTGAATTTTAAATAATGTGTTAGGTAAGGATTATTGTCGCTAATCCAAGGAAAATAAAGAAACCAATTGTATCTGTTACCGTGGTTAGAATTAGACCTGCAGCAAGTGCTGGATCAATGTCCATTTTATCTAATATTAATGGAATGACAGCACCAGCGATAGCGGCAACAATTAAATTGATTAGCATGGCTGACCCAAAAATAAGACCAAGTGTCGCGTCTTCAAAAAGTAGACTAATGGTGATACCTGTAATTGCAGCCCAAACAAGGCCATTTAATAGTCCTACCCCTGTTTCTTTGAAAATAAGGTGTCTCGTATTTTGAGAACCGAGTTTTCCTGTTGCCATTGCTCTTATCACAATGGTTGCTGTTTGGGTACCTGCAATTCCACCCATACTGGCAACGATCGGCATAAGAACAGCGAGTGTAACTATTTGCTGGATGGTGGCTTCAAAAAGGCCGATTACAATCGAGGCGAATATGGCAGTGAGTAGATTTAACCCAAGCCAAACAGTTCGGCGTTTGGCAGATTTTAGGGGCGGTGCAAATAAATCATCTTCATCATTCAAACCAGCAACAGCCATTTGGTTTCTTTCAGCTTCTTCACGAATAATGTCAACGACATCATCAATTGTAATAAGTCCAAGCAGTAGATTATTCTCATCAGTCACCGCAATGGAGAGTAGGTCATTTTTTTCAAAAATATGAGCGACTTCTGTTTCTTCTAGGCTGGCTGTTATTGCCTGTTTTTGCTCCATTATTTCAAAAATAGGCGTATCTTCATCATTGGTAATGAGTTTGGCTATTGGGAGAACACCTTTATAGTATCCATTTCTGTCACGAACAAATAAATCTGTTGTTGAATCGGGAATGGTGTCAATTTTTCTGAGTAACCTTAGGACTGCTTCTACCGATACATCGGAGCGGATGGAAATGAAATTTGCACTCATTAAGCCACCAGCAGTATCTTCTGGGTAGGTTAGTGCTGTTTCAACGGCGCCCCTGACATCGTCTGTTAGATTGGATAAAACATGTTGGCGTTTAGTTTCCGGTATTGCTTGAGCAATATCAGTAATATCATCTGTCTCTAAGTTTTCAGTTAATTCAACAATTTCTTTATTGCTGAGTTGTTCTAATAGAGAGCTGGTAACTTCGTTATTGGTGTGGGCAAGAATATCTGCTTGAATATCACGGTCAATTTGTAACCATAATTCATTTCTTTCTTTGGGCGGGATGGCTTCAAGAAATTCTGCAATTTCTTCATCAACTAATGAGCCTACTATTTCTTTAACATAGCTATTATTTTTATCAGCAATGGCTGTTAGTAATTTTTCAGCAATTTCAGATTTATTATTAATAGATGTTGTTTCAGGCATAAGTTTTCCATTAAAAAAAAGGGCTATAAAGCCCTTTTAAAACTGATAGCGTTTAAAAACCTAAGGTTATACTTCTTCAGCTACCATATTTTTAACACCACCAGATTTTTTATTGTGGCTACCAATTTTTTCTTTATGTTTAATAATTTGACGATCAAGCTTATCGATTAAGCTATCAATTGATGCGTACATATCATCGGTCGTGCTCTCTGCAAATAGGTCTTTACCTGATGCATGAACGGTTGCTTCAGCTTTTTGACCTTGCTTTTCAACCGTTAATATAGTGTGGGCAATAGTAACATGGTCAAAATGACGAGTGAGTTTTTGCATTTTTCCAGTAACATAGTTTCTCAATGCATCGGTTATTTCTATATGGTGACCAGTAATATTTATTTGCATAGAATTACTCCTTATTTGTCTTTTTATTTGTGAGTTACAATAGTCATTACGGTTTCTAGTATAGCATAGTTATTTGAAGTTTTTGCCTAGATAAACTCGCTTCACGTTCTCATCATTTAGTATTTCTTTAGGTGTTCCCTTTGCCAAAATAGTGCCAGCGCTAAGTATGTATGCTCTGTCACAAACATTAAGAATTTCTCGAACATTGTGATCTGTTATTAAGACCCCAATATCTTTATCCTTTAAATGCTTAATGATGTTTTGGATGTCTTTAACTGAAATCGGATCAACACCAGCAAAAGGTTCATCTAATAAAATAAAACTTGGCTCCATTGCTAAGGCTCTTGCAATTTCAACCCGTCTTCGTTCTCCTCCTGATAGGGCTTGTCCGAGCTGGGTTGTAATGTGAGTGATTTGTAAATCATCAATCAGATTGTTATAGATTTCACGTTGTCTTGATTTGCCAAGATCCTTTCGCATTTCAAGAATCGCTCTGATATTTTCTCTGACGGTCAGTTTTCTAAAAACAGATGCCTCTTGAGGTAAATAGCCGATACCAAGTTTGGCTCTTTGATCAATTGAGAGGTTACTTATCTCTTTATTATCTAAATAGATGTTACCTTGATCGTTTTTGACTAGGCCTGTCATCATGTAAAAAGTGGTGGTTTTTCCAGCCCCATTTGGGCCTAGTAATCCAATGACTTCGCCACTTTTGACAGAGAGATTTACATCGGTCACAACCACTCTTTTGTTGTAACTTTTAGCGAGGCTTTCGGCATAGAAATGAGCCATTTAAGATTCTCCTGCCGTTGAGAAGATAACCTTGATACGCTCTTTTTTCTCTTTGTCACCTTTTGCTTTGATGGTTTCTTTGGTTGCGTTGTATAAGATACTAGCGCCTGAAATTGAATTTTTTCCATCTTGTGTAATAACGGCATTTTTTTCAAAAAGAATGGTCTTTTTGGACGCTCTGTAGGTGATTTTTTCAGCGTGACCTTTTACCCAAGAGTTGTCTTTTTCGATAAAGTTAACAAAGGTTGCTGGTTTACCAATAATGATAGCTTTTGAAATGACTTTATTTGGGTGTTTTATGGTGACGTTATCACCCTGTATTTTTAATTTTCCTTGGCTAATAACCACATTGCCAGAATAGACACTGACCGCTTTTTGTTCTTGAGCAATTAAAGAATCAGCGGTGATTTCAATCGGTAAATTGGTTTTATCTTTATCTGTATCTGTATCTGT
>CAYUHO010000016.1:4810-16970 GCA_964444445.1 uncultured Piscirickettsiaceae bacterium
TCCGCGTAACCATGAGCTGAAATGACAAAGGTTGTAATTAGTAGAATGTAGATTCTGTTCAAAATTAATAATTCCTATTATTTTTCGCAATAAATTGAGTTTTTACCTGGCCTTTAAACCGGTATTCACCAGTGGAAATATTACCCCAAAATTGCTCACCCTCTGCGAAAAAATCATCTTGTTGTAGGCGAGTTAAGGTGTCACTTTTTATGCTTTTCTCTGTGTCATTATAGGTGAATCGTTCTGTGGTTAATAATTGGATTGCTTTTGGCTTGTTTTTTTCTCCGGTTTGTACTGTTTCTATTTGAACATTTTCAGATAATTCAATATTGTCATTTTCTTTGGTTTTCCCTTTTCCACTGCTAATAATGATGGTTTGTTTAGGCTTGGTTTGAATAATAAATAATTGTTCAGTTAGACTTTCATTTGTTTGATTTTGGAAAGACGTTTTGGCAGAGGTAAGGTAGTTTTGTGATTGAGGGTTTTCTTTATCAGGAACTTGCCAAGTATTAACTGAAAAAAACTGCCAGCTTGCGTTAAGTTTAATCTGGCTTAGGTTGTTGTATGAATCACTGAGCAACATACTCAGCATTTTTTCGTTATTCTTTAAAACCAGAACAATGGTAATCAAGAATACTAATACAAGTAATAAAAAACGTTTAGATCTGCTCACGTAAATAAAAGTCCATATGCTGCTGCCATAGGTTTTGTGATTTTAGAATCAGCTCACAAACCTCTCTAACACAACCTTGACCACCTATAAAACTTGAAACTAAAGGGGTTCGGTTGATGACTTCAATGTCTGCATCTTTTGGGCAGGCCGCTAAGCCAACTCGAGTTAAGATAGGCAAATCCAAAATATCATCTCCCATATAGGCAATCTCATCAAAAGAAAGTTCTAGTTTTTCAACCAGTGATAAAAAGGTTGGTAGCTTGTCTGGTTTGCCTTGATAAACATGTTTTACTTTTAAGTCTTTCATTCTTTTATCGATAAGAGGTGACTTGCGTCCAGTAATAATACCAATTTCAATGCCACTTTTTTGTAGCATGACCATTCCGTGCCCATCACGGGTATAAAAGCTTTTATATTCGATTCCATTATCGCCGTAGTAGAGCTTATTGTCAGACAACACTCCATCAATATCTAAAATGAGTAGTTTGATTTTTGCTGCTTTGTCAATTATTTCTTGTGGGTAATCCATCTTAGATGCCAACCGTTCTGAAGTATAGTGAGACTAAGTATGCCACAAAACTTAGCATAAATAAAATCCCTATTTTACGGTTGATAATGGATTCTCCATTGCGAGGTAGTGCGACAAATAACATCGCAAAAGTAAGTAGTAGCATAATTGGATAATCTATCGCCAGTGTTGTTTTATCCATAACAGAGGGAGCAAGTAGCGCTGGCATTGCCATTACGGCTAATAGGTTAAATAGATTTGAACCTAAAATATTACCAATCATTAAGTCAGATTCACCCTTTTTCGCTGCCGTAATTGCCGCTGCTAGCTCTGGTAAGCTTGTACCAATCGCAACGATGGTTAACCCAATGATTATATCTGGTACCTTAAAGAAATGTGCAATATCAATTGCTCCCCAAACCATTAGTTTTGCACTCAATATCAGAACAATCAGCCCTCCAACTAACATTACCCAAGATTTTTTAAGGGGAATATCTTCATGTTCTGATAGCTCTTTAATAGTGTCTTCTGCCATCGGGTCGTCTGTTCCTTCTAACTGGAGATTGGCTTTAATCATCCAAGTCATGACGATAATTAATAAGGCAAGAAGAATTAAGCCATCAACAAAATTAAGATTATTGTCTAAAATTAGTAGGTAGACAACAACAGAAACACCAATAACAATTGGGAACTCTCTTTTTAGTAAAGAAGATTTAACGATGATCGGAGCGACGATTGCTGTAACTCCCAAAACAAGCGCTATGTTAGCGATATTTGAACCAATTACGTTTCCGATAGCCAGACCTGGGCTATTATCCAGTGATGCTAAAATGGCGACCAGTATTTCGGGTGCAGAAGTTCCGAATCCTAAAACGACAACCCCAATAATTAAGGGAGATATTGACATATGTTTTGCAACATTCGCCGCGCCATCTATAAAGAGATCAGAGCTCCAAACAAGTAAAACGAGACCGATAATTAAAAGAACAGTTGGCAGAAGAAGAGCAGTCATATATTATTTAGGTTGGTTATTTTAAAAGTGGGTATTATAGTGCCTTTCAATCAAAAAAGAGAAGTATATGGATAACATTTTAGTTGGCACAACTGGCTGGCAACACAAGTGTTGGCAAGGTGCATTTTATCCTGATGATTTGCCTGAGGATTGGCAGTTAGATTATTACAGCAATCTATTCCATTGTATTTTAATCCAACAATCAGAGTGGGAAAAATGGGGCGAAGAACAGATTGAAGAAATTGCAGAAAACCTAGAAGGAGAGGCGTTTTACTTTAGTTTTCAGGTTAAAAATCACCAGGGGGGGGGAGATAGTCAACTTCAATTAATTAAGTCGATTATGGGACCGCTTTTTCACAGCGTGATTGTGGAGGATGGCGTCGAAGAAGAACGGGTCAAATTCTGCAAGCAATTGGAAATTGAAATCTCCTTTAAATCAAAACAAGCTTTTATGATGCAAAATGATACTAATGGTTGGCAGTTTGCAGCGAACGGTTTTTTCTTTTCAGGTTTTCCACTTATAGAATATGATATTTCCAATGAGAATCTGGCGGCACAAAGGGAATTGCTTCAACAGTTGGAGCAGTCTTTACCAGAAAAGACAAGTGGCGCAATTATTTACCTTGTCCGTCCCGATAAGCATTTACAGCAACTTAAAGAGTTTCAAATATTAAGCGAACTTTTAGGATTCTAATAAGGTTATAATTCTGGCATGAAAACTGAATTGACTACAGAGTATACTGAGACGTATAGCGAAACTATTATTGAGGTTAAAAACCTTACTTTTTCTAGGGGAAATCGAAAAATATTCGATGAGGTTAGCCTGTCGATTCCAAAAGGAAAAGTAACTGCAATTATGGGACCAAGTGGTACGGGGAAAACAACTATACTAAAGTTGATTGCAGGGCAACTCAAACCAGATAGTGGAGAAGTCATCGTTAAGGGAGCAAATATTCACCAGTTATCTCGGAATAAGCTTTATCAATTAAGAAAAGTAATGGGGATGTTATTTCAAAGTGGTGCACTACTAACGGACTTAAATGTTTTTGAAAATATTGCTTTCCCATTGCGTGAACATACGAATTTGACGGATGAGATTATTGCTCCGCTAATCAAAATGAAATTACAAGCGGTTGGTCTTAGAGGAGCGCAGGATTTGATGCCAGCTGAATTGTCTGGAGGTATGGCGAGAAGAGTGGCTTTGGCAAGAGCAATTGTCCTTGATCCAGAAATTATTTTTTACGATGAGCCTTTCGCAGGGCAAGATCCAATCACCATGGCCGTTTTGTTAGAGTTGATCCAAAAACTGAATCAGAGTTTAAAACTGACAAGTGTGGTTGTTTCTCATGATGTTGATGAAGTTCTCTCGATCGCGGACTACGTGTGTGTTCTATCTGGTGGGAAGGTTGTTGCCTCAGGTTCACCGAAGGAATTGTTAAATTCAGATAATGATTATGTAAATCAATTTATAAAAGGCTACCCAGATGGTCCAGTACCATTTCAATATCCAACCTCTGATTACGCTCAAGACCTAGAGGTGAAAAACGATGTTTAGTTTTTTCGCTGGTGTGGGGCAGAGCATATTGGCGTTGATTGCTTCTATTGGACAGGCGGTTTTCTTTATTAATTCTATCGTCATCGTGATTCCCTATGCTTTTATGCGTTTTGGTTTATTGGTTAAGCAGGTTTATTTTCAGGGTGTGCTTTCCCTGCCCATTATATTAATGGCAGGCTTTTTTGTTGGAATGGTTCTGAGTCTACAGGGTTACAATGTTTTAGTTGACTTCAACTCAGAAGAAGCAGTGGGAACTATGACGGCTTTGTCTTTAATTAGAGAGCTTGGTCCCGTTGTGGCCGCTTTACTTTTTGCCGGCAGAGCAGGGTCGGCCTTGACAGCAGAAATCGGGTTAATGCGTTCAACAGAGCAAATATCTGCTTTAGAAATGATGGCTGTTGACCCGAATCGTTTTGTGTATGCTCCTAGGTTTCTTGCCTCTATTATCGTCTTACCGATGCTTTCTATGATGTTTATAGCGATTGGTATTATTGGTGGTTATTTTGTAGCAGTAGATTGGCTTGGCGTTGATGAAGGTTTCTTTTGGTCGCAAATGCAATCGCATGTCGATTGGTATGATGATGTGGTAAATGGCATAATCAAGTCAGTTGCTTTTGCAATATTAATTGCATTTATTTCTTTGTTTCAGGGGGTGAGTGCAATCCCAACCTCTGAAGGTGTGAGTAATGCTACAACTAAAACGGTTGTGCATTCTTCATTAGGTGTTTTAGGGTTGGATTTTTTACTAACTGCAATCATGTTTTAAGGTTTAATTTATGTCTCGTAAAAGTGTCGTTGAAATTTGGGTCGGTTTTTTTACCGTTTTGGCTGTTGCAGCCTTGATTATTGTTGCTTTTAAGTTCAGTAATTTTCAAAGTATACAGCAAAAAGAAACTTATCAGATTAAAGCCTTGTTTGACAATATAGGTGGATTAAAAGTCAGAGCGCCTGTGAAAATTAGTGGTGTGACTGTAGGGAGAGTTGCAAATATTCAAGTTGATAAAGAAACCTATCTGGCAGAGGTTTCAATGAATATTTATTCTGAATTTAATCAGTTATCACTTGATACTTCTGGCTCAGTTCTAACCTCTGGTATGCTAGGTGACCAATACATAGGCTTAGACCCTGGAGCTGATGAAGAGTATTTAGTAAATGGTGATTATCTTGATATTGTTCAATCCGCGCTGGTTCTCGAAGAGTTAATTGGTAAATTTTTAACGAGCCTGTCAGAGGATAAAGAATAATGAAGGTTTTATTTTTTAGATCGTTTTTAGTTACTTGTATTGGGTTTTTGAGTCTATCGGTTTCGGCAAATACTCAAATTAATCAATCAGACCCTGTTGAAATGGTCAAGGATTTATCTAATGGTATTCTTGACCAATTGGTGACCAAAAGAGCTGAGTTTATTGCCGAACCTGAAAAAGTTGTCATCTTTGCTAAGTCTTATATTTTGCCCTATGTTGATAATTACAAAATGGCAAGGTATGTCATGGGTAAAAAATGGAAAACCGCCTCTAAAAAGCAGCAACAAGATTTTGCAGATGCATTTACAGAGACCATTCTGCGCTCATATTCAGACAGTTTGATAAAACTAAAAATTGAAAAAATTGAAGTTACAAAAGTACTCGCAAAACGAAAAGGACGCAAGTCTATTACGACAGAAGTGACTCAAACCAATGGTGAGCAATCAACGGTTATTTATCGTGCTTATCAGAATAAAAAAACCAAAAAATGGCTGTTGTATGATTTTTCAGTAGAGGGAATTAGCTTATTGGTTAACTATCGTAAAACCTTTGCTTCTGAATTTGCAAAAAAAGGAGTTGAACAGGTCATTCTTAATATGCAGGAAAAGCTTGAGCGGAAAGAAATCGCCAGGGGGGGGGAGTGAAGGGTTTTTCATGTAATCTCGATGATGGGGTTTTAATCCTTAACGGAAATATTAATGTTGATTCTTTAGGTGACTTTGTTAAAGAAAATAAGACAAAGTTGTCAGAAAATTTTTTAGTTGTAGACTGTGCCAATATTACCCATGCAGACAGCAGTTTTTTAGCTTTTTTGCTCTATCTACAAAAACAAAACAAGCAAATTGTACACGCCAATCTTCCATCTCATTTGTCTGTATTAATAGAGCTTTACAATTTAAACACTGTCTTAAATTTAAAATAAATTATGTCTAATCAAAATGCTAGCAAGGACATTGCGGTTTCTTTTCAAAATGTCTCTAAGAACTATCAACAGCTACAGGCACTAAAAGGGGTTTCCTTTAATGTTGAAAAAGGCTCCTTTTTTGGTTTGCTTGGCCCTAACGGAGCTGGAAAATCGACTTTAATTAATTCTATGTCGGGTCTTGTTACGCCTACCGAGGGCGATATTTACATCAAAGGCGCACATACTATTCAAGACTATCGCCAAGCAAGGCGTTCACTTGGACTGGTTCCCCAGGAATTGATTGCAGACCCCTTTTTTAGTATTCATGAGTTATTAAAAATACAATCGGGTTATTTTGGATTAAAAGGACAGTCGCAGCAAGATTGGATTGGTGAACTTTTAGAAAGACTCGCTTTATCTGATAAAGCAGATTCAATTACCAGTGAGCTTTCTGGCGGAATGAAAAGAAGGGTGTTGATTGCAATGGCATTAGTGCATAAACCAGAGGTGATTGTATTGGATGAACCAACAGCTGGGGTCGATGTCGATTTACGTAAAACCTTATGGAATTTCACCAAGGAACTTCATCAGCAGGGACATACGATTATTTTGACCACTCATTATTTAGAAGAAGCCGAAGCCCTGTGCGAAAAGGTCGCTATTTTGCAAGACGGCGAGCTAAAAGCGTATGAAAAGGTCACTGAACTACTTTCAAAGCATGCTTTTCGATATGTCAAAATTGCAATTGAATCGGACATAAAAAATCAATTATCAGCTGAATTAGCTTCTAGGGTCGAAAGTCAGTCCTCTTCTGAAATTATTTTTAAAATTGAAAAAGAGCTATCTTTGAATGTTTTTGTTAAGTGGTTATCTGATTGTCAATTTGAGGTAATGGATATTACAAGTAGGGATGCATCGCTTGAAGAGGCTTTTTTAGACTTGGTTAGCGAAAAAAAGAGGGGCAACTGATGGATTTTAATTATATCGGTTGCTGGGCGCTACTTGTCAAAGAGATTCGACGTTTTTATTCTGTCTCTGTGCAGACAGTCTTTGCTCCCATTATTTCTTCCCTATTGTTCTTGCTGATTTTTGGTCAGGTTGTGAGTTCGGAAATTTCAGCATTTTCAGAGGTGAGTTATAGTCAGTTTTTAATACCAGGCTTAGTCATGATGACAATTTTACAAAATGCTTTTGCAAATAGTTCCTCGAGTCTTATTCAATCTAAAGTTTATGGTAATTTAAGTTTTGTACTTTTAAGTCCCTTGTCACCTCTGGAATTTTATATTGCGTTTGTGGTCGCTTCAATTGTCAGAGGTTTTGCAGTAGGGGTAGGTGTGTTTTTGGTTGGCTGGCTTGCTTTTGATGTGCCTTTGCATAGTATCAGTATTATTTTAGTGTTTGCAATTTTAGGCTCTGCTTTAATGGGGAGTATTGGTATTGCAGCAGGAATTTTGGCAGATAAATATGATCAGTTGGCTGCTTTTCAAAATTTCCTGATAGTTCCTCTAACCTTTTTAAGTGGGGTTTTTTATTCAATTAACTCTTTACCAGAAGTCTGGCAGTTTATTTCTCATTTCAATCCATTTTTTTACATGGTAGATGGCTTTCGGTATGGGTTTTTTGGTCAGTCTGATGCTTCTATCTGGTTTAGTTTGTTTGCGACAATCAGTTTCTTTTTACTGATTACGATGATAAATCTGATTTTGCTCTTTAAAGGCGTTAAAATACGCAATTAATTTTTATACATGGAATTTATTTATGTCTCCAGAAATAATTCGTGATCGAATTCAAGAGAATATTGAAGATGCACAGGTTGTGATGAGTGGTGAAGAATGTAATTTTTCTATTCAAGTCGTTAGCAGCTCCTTTGCTGGGAAAAGTCCTGTGCAACGTCATAGGATGGTAAATGATCTTTTTAAAGAAGAGTTTGCATCAGGCGCATTGCATGCCCTGTCAATCAAAACATCTACGCCTGAGACAGTTTAAAGTATGGATAAGTTAATCATAAATGGCCCTTGTAAACTTACTGGAGAAGTGAGAGTTTCTGGGGCAAAAAATGCGGCTTTACCCATTTTGATGGCATGTTTATTGGCAAAGTCAAAAGTGACGCTTTCGAATGTTCCACATTTGAAAGATGTTACAACCAGTATTCAGCTACTTGCCTCAATGGGAATGGATGTTTTATTTGATGAAAAATTGAATATTGAATTAGATGCGAGTGAACTGTCTTCAAAAGAAGCACCCTATGAGTTAGTTAAAACCATGCGTGCCTCTATCCTTGTTATGGGTCCCTTGTTGGCGAGGTTTGGTGAAGCGAAGGTCTCACTACCTGGTGGTTGTGCAATTGGTTCTCGTCCCGTTAATATCCATATTGAAGGTATGGAAAAAATGGGCGCAACAATAAAGGTTGAAGAGGGCTATATAATTGCGACAGCTCAACGTCTTCATGGTGCCGATATTACGATGGAGCCAGTGACGGTAACCGGAACTGAAAACTTGCTGATGGCTGCTGTATTAGCTGATGGTCAGACTATTTTACGCAATGCGGCAAAAGAGCCAGAGGTCTCTGATCTAGCTGAGTTTTTGAATGCAATGGGTGCCAAAATTTCAGGCATTGGTACTGATACGCTAAGGGTAGAAGGCGTTGAGTCTTTATCTGGTGTTGAATATTCTATTATACCTGACAGAATAGAGGCTGGAACTTATTTAGCTGCTGCCGCGTTAACAGGCAGTCGAGTGACTGTTACAAATGTAAATGCTGGACACCTTGAATCTGTTTTGGAAAAGTTCGAAGAGGCTGGTGCAAAAATTGAAGTTGAGGGTAATAATATTACCTTGGATATGATTGGTAGAAAGTTAAAACCAGTTGATATTTCAACGGCGCCCTATCCACAGTTTCCAACGGATATGCAGGCACAGTTTGTTGTAATGAACAGTCTTGCCAAGGGAGATTCAAGTGTTGAAGAAACGATTTTTGAAAATCGGTTTATGCATGTTTCAGAATTGACTAGAATGGGCGCGAATATTACTGTAGATGGGAATACTGCCCAAATTAGCGGTGTTTCTCAGTTGATTGGCGCACCAGTGATGGCAACCGATTTAAGAGCCTCAGCAAGTCTAATTCTTGCTGGGATTATTGCTGATGGAAAAACAGAAGTAAGCCGAATTTATCATATCGACCGAGGTTATGAACTGATTGAAGAGAAGTTTCATAAGCTAGGTGCAAATATTTACAGAACAAATTAAAACAAGTAAAAAAAGATTTTATTATGATTGAACAGTTGACTATAGCGCTTTCTAAAGGGCGTATTTACAAGGATACACTACCTTTGTTAGAAGCGGCAGGTATCTTACCACTTGAAGACCCAAGTAAATGTCGTAAACTTATTATTCCAACTAACCATGAAAATGTACGTTTGTTAATTGTTCGTGCAACCGATGCACCGACCTATGTTTCACATGGGGCAGCTGATATTGGTGTAGCAGGAAAAGATGTATTGATGGAAGCACCAAGCGATAATTTATATGAGCTATTAGATTTAGAGATTGCTAAGTGTAAATTGATGGTAGCAGGGCCAGTAGAAACTAAACCAACTGGTCATCAGTTAAAAATTGCGACAAAATACATCAAATCTGCTCGTGAATATTATGCTTCAAAAGGTCAGCAGGTTGATTTGATTAAATTATACGGTTCCATGGAGATTGCGCCTTTAATCGATTTAGCGGACAAAATTGTAGACTTGGTTGATACGGGAAATACATTGAAAGCAAATGGTTTGGCACCAGAAGAGCATATAGCCGATATTAGTTCACGCTTGATTGTGAATGAAAATGCATATAAAACCAAGTTTACGCAAATAAATGAGATTGTTGAAAAGTTTAAAGCAGCCATTTAGTAGTAAAGTAAGAAAGTAGGGAAGATAAGAAAATGTTGAGTATTAGAAAATTATTAGCTAGCAATGAAAACTTTCAATCAGAGTTAGAACAATTACTGGCGTGGGAGAGTGTTTCAAACGATTCAGTGAATCAAACGGTTAAAGAAGTGATTAACAACGTTCGTCAAAATGGTGATCAAGCACTCTTAGACTACACTGAAAAATTTGATAGTTTGAAGTTGGCACAGGGTTCAGAGCTAGAAATATCTGCTAAGGCGCTAAAAGAAGCTTACGATAGAATTCCAGAAGACCAACGAGAAGGGTTAATACTTGCAGCAGATAGAGTTGATGCTTATCACCAAAAGCAATTGACAGAATCTTGGGCCTATAAAGAAGCTGATGGCACGATGCTAGGACAGAAAATTACACCACTGGACAAGGTGGGCTTGTATGTCCCCGGTGGAAAAGCAGCTTATCCATCTTCCGTTATTATGAACGCTGTACCTGCAAAAGTTGCGGGTGTCGAAGAATTGATTATGGTTGTTCCTACTCCAAATGGAGAGGTGAATGACATGGTATTAGCAGCGGCATATATTTGTGGCGTTGATAAGGTATTTACCCTTGGAGGTGCTCAGGCAGTTGCAGCTTTAGCTTATGGAACAGAGACCGTTCCGCCTGTTGACAAAATCGTTGGACCGGGAAATATCTATGTTGCAACCGCTAAACGTGAAGTTTTTGGCACGGTTGGCATAGACATGATTGCTGGACCTTCTGAAATTTTGGTTTATTGTGATGGTAAAACCGACCCAGATTGGATTGCGGTCGATTTATTCTCACAAGCAGAACACGATGAAGATGCTCAATCTATTCTAGTAACAGCAGATGCAGACTTTGCAAACCAGGTTCAAGAAAGCATGAATAAGCTGATTTTAACCATGCCTAGAAAAGACATTATTGAAAAATCAATCCAGGATCGTGGGGCAATTATTTTAGTTGAAACCGAAGAACAGGCAGTTGATATCATTAACTATATTGCACCAGAGCATTTAGAATTGTCTGTCTCTGATCCAGAAGCACTGTTACCAAAAATTAGACATGCAGGTGCCATTTTCATGGGGCGTTATACGGCTGAGGCTTTAGGTGACTATTGTGCTGGCCCTAACCATGTTCTTCCAACTTCGAGAACGGCACGTTTTTCCTCTCCTTTAGGTGTTTATGACTTCCAAAAACGCTCTAGTTTGATTATGTGTTCGGAAGAGGGTGCAAATACACTTGGGAAAGTTGCAGGTGTCTTGGCTGATGGTGAAGGTTTACAGGCTCACGCTGCTTCGGCAAGATATCGAGTTAAGTGTCTCCTTAAGTAACCTATTCTTTTTACCCCCCCCTGGTGATTTTTAGATGAAAACAGTTCAATTGGTAGACTATTTGGATGATTTGTTAAGGGTGAATGATTACCAGGATTATGCCCCTAATGGATTACAGGTAGCAGGTCGTTCAGAGATTCAAACCCTTGTCACTGGTGTAACTGCATCGCAAGCACTGATTGAAAAAGCAATTTTATTAAAAGCAGATGCGGTTTTAGTCCACCATGGCTATTTTTGGAAAAATGAATCAGCGACAATCACTGGGATGAAAAAGAGGCGAATTAAATTGTTGTTAGAAAATGACATTAATTTAATTGCCTATCATCTTCCGTTAGATGGGCATGCAGAATTTGGGAATAATGCCCAGTTAGCAAAGTTATGGAAGATTGAAGATAACACTAATGATAAAAATAGTTTATTGCGAATAGGTGGTTTAGCCAACGAAATATCCTTTCTAGATTTTAAAAGCCTGGTTGATGGAACGTTAAATCGAGAATCCCTGCATTTACCAGGGGGTAAAGAAATGGTTAAAACGATTGCTTGGTGTAGTGGCGGAGCGCAAGGTTATATTGAGCAAGCGGTTGATTGGGGCGCTGATGTTTATATCAGTGGTGAGGTTTCTGAACAAACAATGCATGTTGCAAAAGAAGAGAAAATTCATTATTTATCAGCAGGCCATCATGCCACTGAACGTTTAGGTGTTCAGTCACTAGGTAAGCATTTGCAAGCGCAATTTAACTTGAATGTTACTTTTGTTGATATCCCTAATCCAGTCTAGAATTGGGTTTAATTTAGCTGTCAGCGGAAGTGTGTTTTATAAAGATAATTGCAACTGTATATCATTATATTTTATAACGCGTTATTAATTGAGTTTATAAAATAGGCTTTTAACGTCATAAAATAAATCTATCTAGTCGTTGGTTAAGCTTTGGTGGAATATACCTGACAAACAAAAAGCTGGGACTAAACAGCTAGGTACACAGCCAGCAACGCCAGAACTAACAAAGTTAGCTAGAATATTTTCA
>CAYUHO010000017.1:0-16626 GCA_964444445.1 uncultured Piscirickettsiaceae bacterium
ACCTGCCTGTCACGCAGGGTGTCGAGGGTTCGAGTCCCTTCTATTCCGCCATTTATTTTCTTATTTCTATTTTTTCTTTTATTTATTATTTATACCTCCCCCCCCTGGTGATTTTTACCAATTTTAGACAATAAAAAACCCAGCTTAATGGGCTTTTAAATCTTAAACCCCTAATCCTCAGATAGGAATTCGGCATATAGCACCACCCCTTTTACTATATATCCAAATCCCTATCTGAGGATTAGGGTAAACAATTGGTTTGTTCAGTTGGATTGAGTGATTAATCTTAGGTTGAAGCAGTTATATTGTATCCACCGTCAACATAAGTCACTTCACCTGTGATTCCAGATGCAAGATCTGAGCATAAGAATGCAGCTGTATTCCCAACTTCTTCGATGGTTACATTACGACGTAGTGGGGTTGCTAAGGCTGCTTTATCAAGCATGCTTCTAAAGTCTTTAATGCCTGCCGCTGCTAAGGTTCTAATTGGTCCTGCTGAAACTGCATTTACTCTAATCCCATCTTGACCAAGGTCTGCTGCTAAATAGCGTACCGTTGCTTCCAAGGATGCTTTAGCAATTCCCATCACATTGTAGTTAGGTACTGCTCTTTCAGCACCAAGGTAGGAAAGAGTTAAAACAGAGCCATTTGATTTACTCAGCATTTTATGCGCGGCTTTTGTTAGGGCGGTTAGGCTGTAAGAAGAGATATCATGTGCGGTTGCAAAGCCAGCTCTAGTTGACGCATCTATCATACGACCCTCTAGTTCTTCTCTTGGTGCGAAGGCGACAGAATGTACCAGTATGTCAAGCTCTCCCCAGGTTGACTCTAAGGCGCACATTACATCACTTATTTGTTCATCTGAGGAAACATCAAGTGGCAGGACGGTCTTACAACCTAGCTCATCAGCTACTTTTTGTACACGACTTTCAAGTTTTTCAGTTTGGTAGGTTAATGCGAGCTCAGCACCTTGTTCTGCCATTTGTTTTGCAATGCCATAAGCAATTGATTTATTGTTTGCAACACCTACAATCAGTGCTTTTTTTCCTGTTAGAAAGCCCATTTTGTCTCCTTGTTTAAAAATGGTTATTAATCCTGCATCATTTTAACAGGATTAGGTTAAAATGCACGTTAGTAAATTTTTGAGTTTAGATTTTTGATGTTGTTTGTTCGACTAATTGGCTTGACGTTTTTATTATCCAGTTGTTCTAATATATGGAATAATCCGCATGATATTGCAATGCTAAAGGATGAGATTCTATTTAGTTCATTTGCTTCACCGCCTAAACACCTTGATCCCGTTATATCTTATAATGCAAATGAATGGTCATTTATTTCTCAAGTGTATGAACCACTGGTTCAATATAATTATTTACAGATTCCCTATAAGCTTGAACCACTCACTTTACAGTTTATGCCAAGTGTGAGTTATTTAGATTCAAATCAACAGCCTGTACAACAAAGTAAGCAAGCTGCTTTTACAAAATATACTTTTACGCTTAAAAAGGATATTTATTATCAGCCACATCCAGCTTTTGCTATGAACTCAAAAAAGGAGTTTATTTTTCATAATCTAACCGATAATCAGATTAAAAAGATAGATTCACCTTTCGATTTTGCGACCCAAGCGACACGAAAGTTATCGGTAGATGATTATATCTATGCGATTAAAAGAATGGCAATTAAACAAAATAATTCGCCAATTCTTGCAAGCATGAATCAAATTGTTGTAGGGTTAGAAAGTTACTCAAATAAAATCTCTAACCAGTTTGATATTTCAGCAGATTATCCTTTAAATAAGTTGGATATTTCAGGTGTCAAAAAACACTCTGATCGCCAGTTCTCAATTTTAATTAAAGGGACTTATCCGCAATTTGTATATTGGTTAAGCATGAACTTTTTTGCTCCAATCCCTTGGGAAGCAATGGCTTTTTATGACCAGCCGTTGTTAAAAGAAAAAAATATTACATTGGATACCTATCCCGTTGGAACAGGTGCTTATCAATTAGTTGAGAATAATCCAAACAAACAAATCAGATTAATTGCTAACCCTAATTATAATCATGGGTTTTACCCTAAAAAATCATCAGTTGAAAATGATCCGCTTGAAAAAAATTTATTCAAAGATGCAGGGAAACCTCTTCCTTTTATTAAAGAGATAATTTACTCGTTAGAAAAAGAAAGTGTGCCAACCTGGAATAAATTTTTACAAGGCTTTTATGATGCTTCAGGGGTTTCTTCAGGAAGCTTTGACCAAGCGATTTCTTTAAATGCTGGGGAGATGAGCTTAACTCAGCAAATGATTGAGAAAGAAATTTCATTTGTCAGCGTTGTTGAACCTTCAATTTTCTATTTTGGTTTTAACATGGCAGATTCGGTTGTTGGCGGTTATTCCGAACAACAACAAAAGCTCAGGCAAGCATTAAGCATTGTAATTAACTATGAAGAATATATTTCGATATTCTTAAATGGGCGTGGCGTAGTTGGGCATAGCCCAATCCCACAAGGTATTTTTGGTAGTTTAACAGGTGAAGAGGGCATTAATCCTTATGTTTATAACTGGAAGAAGAATCGTGCGGTTAGAAAGTCATTGGACGAGGCAAAAAAACTGTTAGCAGAAGCAGGTTATAAAGACGGGAAGGATAAAGACGGTAAACAACTGGTATTAAACTTTGACACACCATTGACAGGTCCTGATAGTAAAGCAACCTTAAATTGGTTTAGAAAACAATTTAAAAAGCTAAATATAGAGTTGATGATCAGGGCAAGTGACTACAATCGTTTTCAAGATAAAGTAAGAACCGCGCAAGTACAAATGTTTACTTGGGGTTGGAATGCCGACTATCCAGACCCTGAAAACTTTTTATTTTTGCTAGCTGGTGAAAATGCACCGATAAATACCAATGGTGCAGGGGTTAATGGGGCTAATTACGACAACCCTAAATTTAACGAAATGTTTAAACAAGTAAAACAAATGCGTAATTCCCCTGTAAGGCAAGAATTGATAAATGACATGGTGGAAATGGTTCGCAAAGATTCTCCATGGGCATTTGGTTTTTATCCAAAAAAACTCGCTTTAAAACATAGCTGGTACCAAAATGTGTTTGCCAACCCTTTAGCCAATAATACCCTTAAGTATAAAAAAATAGATGCGGCTAAAAGAACGGAATCGGTGTTGGCATGGAATCAACCGATCACTTGGCCACTTTGGTTATTACTTTTATTCATTGTTGCTTCCATTTATCCGTTGCGAAAAGCCTATCGTCAAAAACAACAGAGGGTGGTTAAATAATGTTTGCCTATCTGGTCAGAAGAACCTTATTTTCGATTCCAATTTTAATTGGGGTTAACTTCATTACTTTTGCGTTATTCTTTATTGTTAATACGCCTGATGATATGGCACGTGCGCAATTAGGGGCAAAACACAATACGCCAGAAATGATTGCCGAATGGAAAAAACATCATGGTTACGACAAACCTTTATTTCTAAACACACAAGCTGGAGGTGTTATTAATAGCTTAACTGACACCTTATTTGTACAAGAATCAGCAAAATTGTTTTTGTTTGATTTTGGTTCATCAGATGCAGGTCGCAAAATTTCATCCGATATTTTAGATAGAATTGCACCCAGTTTAGCGATTGCACTGCCGACCTTTATAATCGGTATTATCACCAGCATTTCATTTGCTTTATTAATTGTTTTGTTTAGAGGTTCAACCTTGGACTCGGTCACCATGATGATTGCAGTTGGAATCATGTCTGTTTCAGGGCTGTTTTATATTATCGCAGGGCAAGTCTTATTCAGTAAAGTGCTTCACTGGGTTCCTATTTCTGGTTTCTCATCGGGCTGGGAAGGGTTAAAATTTCTTATTTTACCGATTGCGATTGGCGTATTTTCAGGACTTGGAACAGGTGTTAGATGGTATCGTAGTATCTTCTTAGAAGAAATTAACCAAGATTATATTCGCACTGCTAGAGCAAAGGGGCTTTCGGAAATAAAGGTGCTTTTCGGTCATGTGTTACAAAACGGCATGTTACCGATTTTAACTGGGGTGGTCGTGGTTATCCCAAGCTTGTTTATGGGTTCTTTAATCATGGAATCCTTTTTTGGAATCCCTGGATTAGGGAGTTATACGATTGATGCAATCGGTTCACAAGACTTTTCGATTGTAAAAGCAATGGTGTTTTTAGGTTCCGTACTTTATATTCTAGGCTTAATCCTAACCGATATTTCCTACACCTTTTTTGATCCAAGAGTGAGGTTGAACTAATGAGCCTTTCACTGCTGTGGACAGATATGATGATTTGGAGCTTGGTGCTTGTGCTGATGGTATGGGGAAAATACATCGCATCCTCTCCACAGGTAAAACAGAAATGGAATCTGTTCTTTCAATCCAAAATAGCAATGATTGCAAGCATCATACTCAGTTTCTATCTTGCGATCGCTCTAATTGATTCAATTCAGATAAATTTCACCAGGGGGGGGGTACAAACAGGGCTTGATATTCTGTTACAACACCTTGTCATTGCAACCGAACGAACCTATTCAGCGCCTTTTGCGATAACTGAATTTAATAAATCATTGGTTGTTTCCGATAATGGGTTAACCAGTCAAGTTTATTTACCACTTAAACATGTTGTACTTGAAACTTCAATTTTTCAACAAAGCCTTCAAGCAATTATCATTGCTATTTTACTTGCAAGTGTCATCTTTTTTGTGCATTTAAACTGGTTAAAAGGACGCTATCAAGTCTCTCTTAAACAAATGTTCTATAAAGTTATTCTGTCTCAAGCTAATTTACCCTGGCTGAGTGCGTATATTACGATTTTCCTGTTAATACTCTTTTCAACTTGGCTATACCAGCTTAGTCATTTTTATCATGTGATGGGGACAGATAAAGTAGGGGAAGATGTACTTTACTCAGCGATTAAAAGTATCCGTACAGGTGTGTTAATTGGCGTACTTTCAACCATTGTAACCCTGCCTTTAGCTCTGATTTTAGGGATTAGCGCAGGTTTGTTTAAAGGCTGGGTAGATGATGTAATTCAATACATTTACACCACTCTTAATTCAATTCCTGGTGTATTGCTCATTGCCTCGGCGGTATTAGTCATGCACACCATTATGAATAATAATCCAGAATGGTTTAATACCACAGAAGAACGAGCTGATTTAAGATTACTATTTTTAGTCTTAATTTTAGGCTTAACCAGTTGGACAGGGTTATGTCGATTACTAAGAGCAGAAACACTCAAAATTAGTCAAATTGATTACGTTACGGCAGCCAGCGCTTTTGGGGTGAGCAAAGCAAAAATAATCATTAAACATATTACACCCAACTTAATGCACATTATCCTAATTACCATCGCCCTCGATTTTAGTGGATTTGTACTGGCAGAAGCCGTGTTAAGCTACGTTGGAGTAGGGGTTGACCCAACCATGAACAGTTGGGGAAATATGATTAACCAAGCTAGGCTCGAAATGGCAAGAGAACCAATTGTTTGGTGGCCATTGGTTTCAGCGTTTTTCTTTATGTTTGTGCTACTACTCAGCGCAAACCTGCTTTCAGACAGGGTACAAAAAGTCCTAGATCCTAGAAATAACTAGTTTTTTATTGTTGACTAGGGGCTGTTTTGATAGAATACAATTGTATACTTTTTTAAAGAGGTTTTAAAAATGGCAGGAGCAGTTGCAACATTAAGACTTAATGAAGTTGTTCTAGCAAAAGTTGAGAAAATTGCGGTGCTACGTAATGTTAAGCGAGGAACCGTGCTTCGTGAATGTGTCGAAAATCACATTGATGAAGAACTTGAGCTTTTAGAAAGAGTTGAATTGGCTAGGGTTGCCTTAGATGAAATGAAGGAATCAAACAAAATCTTGAGCATGTCTGATATGGGCTTCCAATCTTGAGAGTTGAATTTACACTTCAATCAAAAAATGATCTTGAACGAATTGAATCTTTTTTACCTGAAAGATTTATTGAAATTAAGGAAACTATCAATGCCAATATTCTTTGGTTGATTGATATGCCACTTGCTAATCCTGTGATAAAAGATGAGATTCGGCGACATATTGTTCAATGGGAAAAGTCTGGTTTTGAAATCTTTTATGAATATGATGATAAGGCAAAAGTAATTCGTATTGCTAGGTTCTTTGCAGGCAGAGAAAACAACGCCTTATAGCAGAAAAATATTCTTCTTGAGGTTTGCACTCATTCCTAAAACTTAATTCTTTTTTATCTTAAGATTATTTACTCTTAAACAAAACATAAACCGCACCAGTTCCACCATCTTTTTGTTTTGCACTGCAAAAGGCGAGGATGCTTGGGTGGCCTGTTAATACTTGATTGACGAGGTTCTTTAGAATCGGTTGTTCACTGTTTGAGTTGTAACCTTTACCGTGAATGATGAGTCCGTATTTACATTGGTGTTCGAGCGCTTCTTGAATAAAGGTATAAATTGAGTTTTCTGCAATTGTTTCTATTTGACCGTGTAAATCTTCTGTTATTTCAACTGAAAAGAGTCCTCTCTTTAGTTTGATTATATCTTGTTTTCGGGTGCCTGGTTGTTGGTAAAACAAACTTTCGTGTGCTGATACAGGTGCAATTCTTTCATTTAAAAAATTTCGACGGATGTTTTCTGTCGTGTTAAATTTTTGTTTTTGATTGAATTTAATTTTAGCTTGAGTATTCGGTTTGTTTTTTGTAACAATGACCTTTCTATTAACAGAGGTAACGCCTTCGGTGGCTTCGGCAAATAAGGCTTTATCTTCTTCCGTTAGTTTGGTCATTTTTTTGATAAATTATGATGTAGAATTAGTGACTATTATAATTTAGAACAAATTAAATGAAAGTATTGATTTCAAATGATGATGGCTATGATTCTCTCGGTATTCGACTTTTACGTGAATGCTTGTTGGAATTGGATTTTCAAAGCCAAGTAGCCTTAATTGCGCCCGATCGTAATCGCAGTGCCGCGAGTAATTCTTTAACCCTGCTTGAACCCTTACGAATTAAAAATCATGGCGAGAATATTTATAGCGTCAATGGAACCCCAACCGATTGTGTGCATTTAGGAATAAATGGTGCAATTGATTTTAATGCAGACTTGGTTATTTCAGGAATCAATGATGGCGCAAATCTGGGTGATGATGTTCTGTATTCTGGTACGGTGGCAGCGGCGACAGAAGGACGCTTTCTTGGAAAACCATCCATTGCGATTTCTTTAACGGGTAATCAACATTATGCGACGGCAACTCATGTTTTGATTGAGTTTTTAAAAAAATATAATCAATTAGAGCTGGATAAAAGTACAATTATTAATATCAATGTACCAGACATTCCTTTAAGTGAATTAAAAGGGATTAAACTTACTAGGCTAGGAAAAAGGCATTGTTCTGAGCCAGTGGTCAAACAAAAAGACCCAAGGGGGGGGGATATCTATTGGGTTGGCCCTGCTGGTATTGCTGAAGATGCTTCAGTTGGTACGGATTTTTATGCCGTAGAGAGTGGTTATGCCTCGATTACCCCTTTAAAAATAGATTTAACCAATTATGAAATGCACAAACAACTAGCGAATTTTTTTGATGAATAGTTCAACTATAAATGATTTAGTATCAGCAAAACCAAACTTTCCAAACGAAATTTACAAACAACAGCAAGGGGTTGCCATGACTTCGCAACGTACGCGTAATCGATTAATTAAAGAATTAATTGATTTGGGGGTTGAAGATTATGCAGTTTTAAATGCGATTAAAGTCACGCCAAGGCATTTGTTTTTAGATGAGGCAATGGCAAGTAGAGCTTATGAAAACACAGCTTTACCAATTGGTTTTCAACAAACAATTTCTCAGCCTTGGGTGGTTGCAAAAATGTCGGTCTGGTTATTTCAGGGAGAAATAAACAAAGTATTGGAAGTTGGAACGGGTTCTGGTTATCAAACCGCAATTTTGGCACTTTTGGCAAAACACGTTTATAGTGTCGAAAGAATACAACCACTTTTAACCCGAGCAAAGTCCGTTTTGGACAGTCTGCGAATTAATAATGTTGAGTATTTATTAACCGATGGACATTGGGGTTGGTCGGAGCATGCTCTCTATGATGGCATTATTTCTGCCGCTTCACCTGCTAAAGTTCCCGATGCGTTAATTGAACAATTAAAAGAGGGTGGAAGACTTGTTATGCCAATTGGTGAGAAAGAGCAGTTGTTATACGGTTTTATTAAATCTGCTACGGGCTATAGCGAGGAATGCTTGGGGGAAGTTTTATTTGTGCCGATGAGAGAGGGAATTCATGAAGATATTTAGCTATTTGTATGACAAAGCATTGGATTGGTCAAAACATCGACATGCACCAAAATACCTAGCAGGCATGAGCTTTGCGGAGTCCTCTTTTTTTCCGATTCCTCCTGATGTAATGCTGATGCCAATGGCACTTGCAAAACCTGAAAAAGCAATGTGGTTTGCGTTTATTACCACCATTTTTTCGCTATTGGGTGGTTTATTAGGGTATTTAATTGGTTATGCCTTGCTCGACCTAGTGTTACCCATTTTAGACTCAATTCACTATATGGAAAAATATGAAAGGATAGTAGGTTTTTTTGAAGAGTATGGTTTTTGGATTGTATTTGTTGCAGGCTTTAGTCCAATTCCTTATAAACTGTTTACGATTGCCGCTGGTGCAAGCTCAATGGCATTGCTTCCCTTTATTCTTGCCTCACTCGTTGGAAGAGGCGCAAGATTTTACCTAGTTGCCTACTTGATGAAAATAGGCGGTGAAAAATTTGAGCCTAAAATTAGACAATCCGTTGATCTGATTGGTTATGGTTTAATTATTGTTGTTATGATTTATATCGCACTTAAATATGTATAAGCTTGTCTTTTTTATTGTGATTGCCAGTTTTTTAAATGCCTGTACGCCTGCAAAGTATACGGGCTGGTCTGGTGGGAATCAGTATTTTAAAGATAATACCAATCAACAAAACACTAAAGCGTCAGCCTCCAAAAACAATTCGAAAGCGAATAACAAGCAGGATTGCTCTAATCTGTATGTTGTTAAGCCTGGCGATACACTCAGTCAAATAGCAGAAAAATGTCAGCTTAAACAAGCAACGATTATCCAGATTAATCAACTTTCTCCCCCATATTGGTTAGCAGTAAAACAAGAGTTAAGATTGGTCGCTTCAGACTCGGTTGCTTTTAAAACAGAGAAAATAACCTACCCCAAGAATCGTTTTATTTGGCCAGTAAAAAATAAAAACAACTATCAATTTAAAAGAGACATTAATGGCAGGACAGCCTTGGTGATTAAACAGCCGCAAGGCACTGGAGTCTATGCTGTTTCTGCAGGTGAGGTTGCCTATTCTGGCGATGGAATTAGACAGTTTGGGAATATGGTTATTATCAAACATGACAATGGTTATCTTACCCTGTATGCTCACAATCATCGCAATAAAGTAAAAGAAGGACAAAAGGTTAAGCGAAACCAGCTAATTGCCACGGTTGGTAAAACTGGCAGTGTAACAGAGCCACAACTCTATTTTGAGGTGAGGTATAAGGGGAAAAAAATAGATGCAAAATCAAGATTTAAGTGAAGAAGATTCACAAAAGAATGTCGTACTACTGGTTTATCTTTTACAAGGTTTAGCTTTCTTTGTCGGGATTACCTACCTGATTGCGATAATTATTAATTATGTTAAAAGAGACGATGCAAAAGGGACTTGGCTGGAAAGTCATTTTAAATGGCAAATTCGTACCTTTTGGTTCTCTATATTGTGGTTTGCTATCGGTACACTGACGTTAATGTTGTATGTCGGAGGAATGATTCTATTGATTAATCTGATTTGGGTGATTTACAGAATTATAAAAGGCTGGCTAAGACTAAATGACCGTAAGCCCATGTATGAATAGATAAGGATTACCTACTAGCCCCCCTGGTGATTTTTTGCTGATTTTTATTTAAATTAATCCATTATCAAAGCGAGGAGAACTTTTCTATCTTCGGTGGTTAACACATTAAATGTTCTGCAGGCAGAACCATTGTTCATGACTTCAAGCCCAATGCCTTTGTTGGCACAATAGGTAAAAAATTTACTTTCTGGAAAGGTTTGTTTCTCACCTGTCCCCAAAATAATTACTTCTGACTCTTGTGCGATCAACTCATCTAAACGTTCAAAACTGAGTTCCGTTATATTTTTACATTGCCAGTCGGTGTTGAGTTCATGTTGTGTTAAGAAGCAACTTGAATGGATTGTTTTATCATTGATAACAACTTCACCAGCTTGGTATTTTTTGATAGCGAGTATGTTTGAATCTCTGTGTTCAGTAAATTTCATAATTTTTTTAAAATATTATAGCTAAATCCTTATATGTTGATGATTATAGCCCATAATTGCTGTATCATTATCCGATTAATATTTTAAAGATGATTTAAAGAGTAATTACGTGACAGACGAGTTCCAAAGAATAAAAAGATTGCCGCCTTATGTGTTTAATATTGTGGGCGAATTAAAGGCAAAAGCAAGGCGAAGAGGTGAGGATATTATTGATTTTGGGATGGGAAATCCTGATCAAGATACGCCTAAGCATATTGTTGATAAACTCATTGAAGTGGTACAGCGAGAGGGTACGCACCGTTACTCTGTCTCTCAAGGTATTCCGCGACTGCGTAAAGCAATTTGTAATTGGTATAAAACGAAATACGATGTCAATTTAGACCCAAATACAGAAGCAGTGGTCACGATTGGTTCCAAAGAAGGGTTAGCTCACCTTGCAATGGCAACGGTTGATAAGGGGGATACTGTACTGGTTCCTAACCCAGCTTACCCTATCCATCCTTACGGATTTGTAATTGCTGGCGCGGACATTCGCCATGTCAAAATGACCCCTGATGTTGACTTTTTTGAGGAACTGCAAAAAGCAATTAAAGAGTCTTGGCCAAAACCTAAAATGCTGGTCATGAACTTTCCAGGCAACCCAACCACACAAACTGTAGAGTTACCTTTTTTCGAAAAGGTTATTGCGATTGCAAAAGAGCACAACATCTGGGTAATTCATGATTTAGCTTATGCTGACATTGTTTTTGATGGTTACAAAGCACCGTCTATTCTTGAAGTAGAAGGGGCTAAAGACATTGCAGTCGAGTTTTATACTCTGTCAAAAAGTTACAATATGCCTGGTTGGCGAGTTGGTTTTATGGTGGGTAACCCTAAGTTGGTTGATGCCTTGAAACGAATGAAATCATACCTTGATTATGGCACCTTTACACCTATTCAAGTGGCTGCTATTGAAGCTTTGGAAGGTCCACAGGAATGTGTGCAAGAAATTTGTGACATGTATGAAGTTAGAAGAGATGTACTATGCGACGGATTAAATGCCATTGGTTGGGAAGTTGAACCACCAAAAGCGACCATGTTTGTATGGGCAAAAATTCCAGAACCTTATTTGAAAATGGGATCACTTGAGTTTTCTAAAAAACTATTAGAAGAAGCGAAGGTAGCAGTTTCACCAGGCGTTGGTTTTGGTGATTATGGTGATGATCATGTAAGGTTTGGTTTGATTGAAAATGAACACAGAACAAGACAGGCATTACGTGGAATTCGTGATATGTTTAAGGCAGATGGGTTATTAAAATAATGAAAACAGTTAGATTAGGTTTATTAGGGTTTGGAACAGTTGGTGGTGGAACAGTTGCCATTATTCAAAATACAATTGATGAAATTGAACGTCGTTTAGGTGGTCAGACTACGATTACAGTCGAGCATATCGCCTTAAGAGATTTAGGCAAAAAAAGAGCCGTTGATACGACAGGCATCAAACTAACAACCAACCCTTTAGACGTTGTGAATGACCCGAATGTTGATATCGTTGTCGAGTTGATGGGCGGTACAACTCTTGCGAAAGAATGTTTTGAGGTTGCGATAGCGAATCAAAAACATATTGTCACGGCGAATAAGGCGTTAATTGCAGAACACGGTAATGAACTTTTTGCGAAGGCTGAAGAAAACAATGTTGTGATTGCTTATGAAGCGGCGGTTGCTGGTGGAATTCCAATCATTAAAGCCATGCGAGAAGGTTTATCGGCAAATAAAATTAATTGGGCTGCGGGCATTATCAACGGTACAGGTAACTACATCTTGACCGAAATGAAAAAACCAAATGCTGATTTTGCTGCGGTTTTAAAAGTAGCACAGGAACTTGGTTATGCTGAAGCAGACCCAACTTTTGATGTTGAAGGAATTGATGCGGCACATAAGTTAGCCATTATTGCTTCAATTGCATTTGGCATCGAACTACAGTTTGATAAGGTCTTTACGGAAGGAATTTCAAAAGTATCTGCTCAAGACGTACAATTTGCTGAACAGTTAGGGTATCAAATTAAACACCTTGGTGTTGCAAGTAGAACCAATAATGGATTTTCATTGAGAGTTCACCCAACCCTCGTGCCTAATGCGTCCTTAATTGCGAATGTGGAAGGGGTGATGAATGCGGTAATGGTTAATGGTGATAGTGTTGGTACGACCCTGTATTACGGTGCAGGCGCAGGGGCTGGGCCAACAGCCAGTGCGGTGGTTGCCGATATTGTTGATATTATTCGTGGGATGTCACAACCTCAGCAAGATAAGGTGACCAGTTTAGGTTTCGATTTAAGTAATTTAAAATCAGAACCTGTTATTGATATCACTGAATTAGAGTGCCATTATTATTTAAGATTTTTTGCCAAAGACCAAGCAGGTGTATTGGCTGAAATTACCAAGATGATGGCAGATTGTGGGATTAGTATTGATAAATTACATCAAGAGCCTTGTTCATCTAACGAAAATGACGCAACGCTTGTCATGTTAACCAATAAAGTTAAAGAGTCGTCACTGAACAAGTTAATGCTAAAACTCGCTTCATTTGAAGGAATTGACGGTGAAATTCAGCGAATTCGTGCTGAAATGTTAATTTAATAATGTCGAAATCGGTTACTTTTTGGGTTCCAGAGTTATTAGATTCACAACGAGTCGAAGAAGCATCTGAATCTCTAAAAAGTATCTCGCTTCCATGGTTAAGTCGACTATTAACGAAAGCAGATGCTTTACCCATTAAGGCAAATCAAACTTTCCATCAAACTGCCAGTTACCTGTTTCACCAGCCCGCAATGCTACCAATTGCGCCTTTGTTAGCAAGTGTTGAACTTAATTCAGCAGATAACCAATTGTTTTGGTTGAAAATTGACCCTGTTCAACTTATTGCTGATCGAGACTCTTTGGTTCTAATTCCAGCAGAGGATTTGGTAATTACAGAAGATGAATCACGAGCGCTGTTAACTTCATTTAATGAGCATTTTGCTGAAGAAAATCTACAAATAGAATACGGCAGTAAAAACAGTTGGTATTTGAAAATTGTACAGCCTGTTGATATTAAAACGGTTTCAATTGAAGCGCTATCCTATAAACCTTTAAATGATGCTTATCCAAAAGGCAATGCTGCAACCTATTGGAAAAAACTGATTAATGAGACCCAGATGTTGTTTTTCTCACACCCTGTTAATGAAGCCAGAAGAGAAAAGGGACAGCCTGAAATCAATAGTATTTGGGTATGGGGAGAAGGGCAGCTAAATAAAAATCAGATTAAATATAGAGACAATGTAGCGATTCACTCCAATAATTTATATTTAAACGGGCTAGCAAAACAAACCGGCGCACAAAGGCATTCGGAAACAAAAAATCACCAGGGGGGGGGGGCTGAATCAACACATGATTTAATTTGTTTAGATTCGATAACCGAATCACTCCCTCATTTTTCAGCAGATGAGTGGCTTGAATGTCTGCTTGAATTAGACAAACAGTGGTTTGAACCTTTATATAAAGACCTGAAAACAGGTAAAATAGATTCTTTATTAATTGATTTGGGTATGGCAAAGCGTTATCACATACAGCCCAAACACTTAAACCGTTTTTGGCGGTTTTTAAAACCTATAACAAAATTTTAAAAAGAGTAAATTATGAATTTTATTGAAACCCGTGGTAATGACGGGAAAAAAGCCACTTCAGTTACTTTCTCACAGGCAATTTTAAGCCCGATGTCATCTTTTGGCGGCGTATATTCTCCAGAAACTTTACCTGCGTTTAGCCAAGAATTTTTTACTCAGCATTTAAATACAAGTTATAAGGCATTGGCAAAAGAGGTTCTTAATGCCTTTGAGATTGATATTGAAGAAAAGGTGGTTGATGATGCTCTTGCTTTGTATGATGAGTTTGATGACAAAAACAATCCTGTTCCAGTTGAAAAGGTTTACGATGACTTATACGTAAGTGAACTTTACCATGGACCAACCCGTGCATTTAAAGATATGGCACTGCAACCTTTTGGTAAGGTTTTATCAGCAGTCGCACAGGCAAAAAATGAAAAGTATTTGATTTTAGCAGCGACCAGTGGTGATACTGGCCCTGCGGCCTTAGAAACCTTTAAAAATCGTGACAATGTTCAAGTGGCCTGTTTATATCCGGATGGTGGAACCTCTGATGTTCAGCGTTTGCAAATGGTGACAGAAGATGCCGACAACTTAAAGGTAATTGGTATTCATGGAGATTTTGATGATGCTCAAAGTGCTTTAAAAACGCTTTTGACCTCAGAGCGTTTTAATACAGCTTTAAAAGAAAAGCATATTGCTTTATCGGCAGCAAATTCCGTTAACTTTGGCCGTATTATTTTCCAAACGATTTACCATATTCACAGTTATCTTGAGTTGGTTAGAAAAAGTGCAATTCAAATGGGTGAGAAGGTTTACCTAAATGTGCCAAGTGGTAATTTTGGTAATGCTTTGGGTGGATATTATGCGATGAAAATGGGATTGCCAGTAAAACAAATTCACATAGCCTCTAATGCGAATAATGTATTGACCAAACTGATTAAAACAGGTGCTTATGATTTAAGAGAGGTAGGAGTCATTCCAACCACTTCACCAGCAATGGACATTTTAAAGTCATCTAATATCGAAAGAATCCTCTTTGACTTATTTGGTGCGAAAAGAACTAAAACCTTAATGGCTGAGCTGGATAATAACAAACACTATCAATTAACGGATTCAGAGTTAGCTCAGATTCAAACTATTTTTGCGGCAGACTTTTGTTCCGATGAACAGGGCATAGAATACATCAAGCAAGCCTTTGAGGAGGATTACCTAATGTGTCCGCATACCGCAACTTGTTTTAAAGCTTATGAAACTTGTCGAGAAGATAAAACCATCAAAACCATTGCCTACTCAACAGCGGAATGGACGAAGTTTTCACCGGTGATTGCTGAAGCTTTAACGGGCGAGAGTTTTGAACATGACCGTGAAGCCATTGATAAGATAATGCAAATTTCGAATGCAAAAATCGTTCCACAAATTATGGCGTTATTTGATAAACCAGTTGTTCAAAAAATGATTATTGATAAAGAGAATATTGAAAAAGAAATTTTGACGTTTTTATCGTGATAATTTGAGGTGTCTTTTGGTATCTGGATTAAAACTGTAAAAAGTATGAAAGTAAAAAACCCGCACTAGGCGGGTTTTTTTAATGTGATTTTATAAGTTTAAGCTTTTTTACGACGTGCAGCCATAAATCCAACTAAACCTAAGCCACCTATCATAAGAGCATAAACTGATGGTTCAGGAACTGCTGTAACCGTTAAATCAAAATCTTTAACTTTATGCCAGTCACGTTGACCACCTGTAGATGCCGTAAATCCAAAGTGACCGTCAAATGCTTGATAGTTTGCAATTTCGTAATTATCAATGTAGCTGTGACCATCAATGGCAACAGAAATAATACCATTTTCAAAAGTTATTTCAGCATTGTGGTAAGAAAAGTCATTAAGGTTAAAATTAACTTCACTTTGAGTAAGACTGTTACCCACACTATCACCATTTACAGCAACATGGTTATCACTTCCTAAATCCCAACTATTGCGGTAGGTATCAAATTCAACAGAATAGCCAGTCAGTCCGTCATAACCCATACCACCGCCACTATTAGTAGATGCTGATGGATTAGATACCCAAGCAAAGGTTAATCCATCTGCCCCATTATTACCACCACCCCCCATTTTAAATTGGAATGATGCTGTAAAACTTGAAATATTTGCAAAGCTAGCGGTTGTAAAAGCTCTACCATTTTCCCAGTTATTATTTTGTGTTAGAACAACACCGTTTGGAACGTGGTGTTGATCGATGTAGGCATTGCCACGTAAATCCATTTCTGAGTTAAAGTCCACTACTACAGCACTTGAAGCCGCTGCATAGGTTAGAAGAGAAGTAGTTACAATCGTTTGTAAAGTTTTCATTTTTTTTCCTAATAAATTTAAAAATAATTATAAAGTCAATAGATTTTGTAGCTCAGCCATACTAGGTATCTGTAGCTTTCCGTGAAACATGTTGTCTCTTGGCTTTTTATCCAGTTAATGTACGTTGAGTTTTTCGAACTTTCAAAATACGGGGGGAGTATAAACTATTTAGAATAGATTTTTCTACTGTACTAAAGTACAGTTTTATTCATTTTTTAACAGATTTATATTTTTTTTGCAGTTTGTATTTTAAGTTGTAGTGTTGTTTTACCAAAGTAGGTATTTAAACTGGGTTGATAGACACATGTGATTTCAC
>CAYUHO010000018.1:0-14348 GCA_964444445.1 uncultured Piscirickettsiaceae bacterium
ATTAAGAAGTTTTCCGTTAGTTGAACCTGCTGCCAGCATTAAAAGTCTTTCTGCTCAAAAATACATCATGGTATTTAAATCAAAAACAGCAACAACTAAAGAGTTAGTTGCCGCTTTTGCATCCGCTCCTGGCGTCATTAATGCCGAACCAAACTATATTGTACATAAATCCAGTTTGCCTAATGATCCGATGTTTTCTCAGCTTTGGGGAATGGACAACACGGGGCAAACAGGAGGAACAGCAGATGCTGATATTGATGCTCCTGAAGCATGGGACAAATCAACTGGTTCAAGCAGTGTGGTGGTTGGGGTAATTGATACTGGGATTGACTATAACCACCCTGATCTTGTTGCAAATGTATGGGTAAACACGGCTGAGGCTAACGGAACCCCTGGTGTAGATGATGACAACAATGGTTATATCGATGATATTCATGGTATTGATACATACAATAATGATGCAGACCCAATGGATGATCAAGGTCACGGTACACACGTTTCAGGCACAATTGGAGCTACTGGTGACAATAACCAAGGTGTAGTGGGTGTTAACCAATCTGTTAGTATTGCTGGCTGTAAGTTTCTTAGTGCTAGCGGTTCCGGAGATACCGCAGGTGCGCTCGAGTGCGTTAACTATTTCAACGGGTTAAAGCAAGCTGGTCACAATGTCGTCGTGACGAATAACTCTTGGGGTGGTGGTAGTGAAAGTACTTCTCTTACAACTGCGATTAATAATGGTGGTAGCCTTGGAATTATTTTTGCTGCAGCATCTGGAAATGATGGTTCAAGTACACCTATGTACCCTGCATCAAGTAATTCAACCAGCATCATCAGTGTTGCTGCTACCGATCATAACGATAATTTAGCCTCTTTTTCTAACTATGGTACACCTCATGTTGATATCGCGGCGCCAGGTGTAGACATCCTTAGTACTATCCCAACGGGTGGAGCAACACCTGTTGTTGATGAAACACGCCGAGTTTGGAAAGAAGATTTTGAGAATGGTCTTGATAACTGGGAAATAACAGGTAACCCAACTTGGCAACTAGCGAGTGAAAATGGAAACAACTTCCTAGATGACAGCCCTGCTGGTAATTACCCTAACTACCTATTGGCTAGAGCGGAACTAAAAGATGCAATTGATATTAGCACTGCAAGCGGTAATGCCTGCTTAAGTTTTGATATTAGAGGTGAGAATGAAGACTATTATGACTTCTTAGAAGTCTATGTAAGTGCTAATAATGGTTCAAACTGGACTAAAATAGGCTCTATTGATACTGATTATTCTATCTCTCAATGGACTAAATATGGTGTTGTTATTCCTAGCCAATTTAAAACCGCAAACTTTAAAATTGCGCTAGTTCGTGATACTGACTATAGTATTACCGAAGCGGGTTATCAAATTGATAACGTAATGGTAACAGGAAAATGTAGAACAGCTACCCAAGCAAACTATGCTTCTTACAGTGGTACTTCTATGGCAACCCCTCATGTTGCTGGTGCAGTTGCCCTAAGTGCTGCATTCAATCCTAGTCTAACAACGGCACAAAGAATTGCGAATATTCTTGACAGTGCTGATCCTATCTCAAGCTTAGACGGTAAGGTTGTAACGGGTGGTAGATTAAATGTTAATAACATGCTTAATAATCTTCCTATTATTCCTTATTAGATTTTTAAAAGTGTAACTAGCAACTAACCCAGCCATTTGGCTGGGTTTTTTATTGCCAAAACTTCACGTTACTTTTTCTAAAAACCTAATGTGCTTCGTCCCAATTAAGCCCATCTCCTAGCTCTACTATTAAGGGTACATTCAATGCAACGGCACTTTCCATGATACGTTTAATTTCCACTTTTGCCTGCTCTACGTCTTGCTTTGCAACTTCAAAAACTAACTCATCGTGCACTTGCATCAGTAATTTAATATCTAAGCTAGTTTCATCTAACCATGTTTGAACGTCTATCATTGCTTGTTTGATAATATCAGCGGCTGTACCTTGCATTGGGGCGTTTATAGCGGTTCTTTCAGCATACTGTCTTAATTGTCCATTTCTGGCATTAATATCAGGCAAATACAATCTTCTCCCTTGTAGGGTTTCAACAAAACCTGTTTCCTTAGCTTCTGCCTGAGTGGTTTCCATGTAAGCTTTAACCCCTGGATAACGATTAAAATACAAGTTAATATATTCCTGCGCTAAGCCTCGGCTGATTTTTAACTGCTTAGCAAGTCCAAAGGCAGACATACCATAAATCAAGCCAAAATTAACCGCCTTAGCACTTCGTCGTTGCTCGATTGAGACATCTTCTAAAGGAACATTGAAAATTTCTGCTGCGGTTGCTTGGTGAATATCTTTCCCTTCAGAAAAAGCTTGCAATAACCCTTCATCTTTTGAAAGGTGCGCCATAATCCTCAGCTCAATTTGAGAATAATCACCTGCGACCAATCGATAACCTTCAGGTGCAATAAAAGCTTGACGAATACGCCTACCTTCTTCACTCCTAATCGGAATATTCTGTAAATTAGGCTCTGTTGATGAAAGCCGACCTGTTGCCGCAACCGCTTGTTGGTAGGAGGTATGGATTCTGCCCGTATTAACATCAATTTGCTTTGGCAAAGAATCCGTATAGGTAGATTTTAACTTCGCCAAGCTTCGATACTCTAGTATTAACGTAGGGATTTCATGCCCGTCTTCTGCCAGCTGAACAAGCACGGGTTCAGCGGTTGAAGCCGCTCCCTTAGGGGTTTTTTTGATAATCGGTAGCTCAAGCTTTTCAAATAAAATCACTTGCAATTGCTTGGAAGAATTTAAATTAAATTTTTCACCAGCAATACGATGCGCTTCTTCTTCCAATTGGGTTAAGGTTTGACCAATTTCATAGGACTGATCCGCTAACATTTGCTTATCAACCAAAACCCCGTTGCGTTCGGTTTTTGCTAATACCTTTAATAATGGCATCTCTAACTCTTCAAAGATCGCCTTTGGTTTCTCATCAACTGACAACTTAGGCAATAGGGTGAGATGTAATTGCAAGGTAATGTCCGCATCTTCTGCCGCGTAGGGAGATGCTTGTTCAAGTGGAATTTGGTTAAAGGTTAGTTGCTTCTTGCCCGTCCCTGCAATCTCTTTAAATGAAATACAGCTATGATTCAAATACTTTAAAGCAAGTGCATCCATGTTGTGCCTTGTTGCAACCGAGTTATAACAATAGGATTCAAGCATGGTGTCAAAGGCAATCCCACTCAGCTCAATGTCATGATTTTTAAAAACATGCCAGTCATATTTTAGATTTTGCCCAACTTTTTTGGGTTGGCTGTCTTCTAAAAGAGGCTTTAACTTCTGCATCACCTCATCAAAAGGTAGCTGTGCAGGCGCACCTTCATAATCGTGCATTAAAGGTAAATAAGCTGCCGAAATCTTTCCTGCTTCTTCCAGCGCAAAGCTCAAACCGACAATCTTGGCCTGCATAGTATTTAATGAGGTAGTTTCCGTATCAATAGCGAATAACACCGCCTTGTTTAATTTTGTAACCCACCTATCAAAATCAGCCCAATCTAAAATCGTTTCATAATCATTGATTGCTATTTTTTCAGAAACCGTTTCTGGCGGTTTTTCTGATACGATAGTTTGAGAATGGGCTTTTCGCCCTGTCGATTTACTAAATGGAATGTCACCTCTTGCCACCTGAGCTTGCCAATTTTTTAAATCGTATTCACTTAATAAACGTGATAGTTCCGACATGTCTGGCGAACGACGTTTTATATCTTCCAACGCAATTGGTAGTTCACAATCTAGGCGAATGGTTGTTAACTGCTGCGACAGCTTAAGTTGCTCTAAGTTATTGCGCAGATTTTCACCCACCTTGCCTTTAATTTCATCAGCGTGTTCAATCAAGTTTTCAATTGTTCCATAGGCATCAAGCCATTTAACCGCTGTTTTAGGCCCACACTTTGGCACACCAGGAATATTATCCGAGCTGTCACCCATTAATGCCAAGTAATCAATTATCTGTTCAGGTTTCACGTGAAACTTCTCAAGCACCGATTCAGGCGTCATCAATTGATCGTTCATGGTGTTAATGAGACTAATGTGCGAATTCACCAACTGAGCCATATCTTTATCACCAGTCGAAAGTAAGGCATCCACCTTTACTTGAGTTGCTTGTTCTGCCAACGTGCCCATTACATCATCCGCCTCAACCCCATCAATCACCAATAACGGAATGCCTAAAGCCTGTATTATTTGATGAATCGGTTCAATTTGCACTCGCAACTCATCAGGCATTGGTGGGCGATGAGCTTTATATTCAGAATACATTTCATGCCGAAAGTTCTTACCTTTAGCATCAAACACCACTGCTATCCGCTCTGGTTGATACTGCTCTAACAACTTACCGACCATATTAATCACCCCAAAAATCGCTCCCGTGGGGTGACCATCTGAATTAGTTAAAGGGGGCATGGCATGAAATGCTCTAAATAAATAAGAAGAACCATCGACCAAAATAAAGGGGGCTTTTTCATTGAATGCTAATATAGGCTGGGGCATAAAAGTTCTCTGTGGTAAAATTCTGCCCATTATTTTACTATTTATGGTTTCAGCTCGTGTCTGTTTATACAAAAATCACCGAACAAGAATTAGAACAATTTTTAACCCAATATAACCTAGGTTCTTTAACCTCTTTTGAAGGGATTAGTGCTGGGATTGAAAATACCAATTATTTTGTGAACACAACTAAAGGACATTTTGTTCTCACTATTTTTGAACACCACACGGTTGATGAACTTGACTACTTTATGCAAATAATGGCGTTTATGGCAGAACACCAAATTCCAACCGCACACCCAAAACCAACTAAAGAAAATCAATATTTAACTATCTTAAAAAATAAACCCGCGGCAATTGTAGATAGATTAAAAGGCTCTGGTGTTGAACAACCCAGCTTAAAACAAGTAGAAGTAATGGGAGAACAACTTGCTAAATTTCACCTAGCAGGAAATGATTTTGAGCCTCAAAGAAAAAATGACCGCGACATTGATTGGATGAAAAAAACCTATCATAAAATTGTTTGTTGGCTACCTGCGGATGAGGTTTCGTTAATTGCTCACGAGCTTGAATACCAGTCTGAATTTGATAACCAAGCTCTGCCACAAGGGGTTATTCATGCTGACTTATTCTGTGACAATGCACTCTTTGATGGCAATCAACTATCAGGTATTATCGACCTTTACTACGCTTGCCAATCTACGTTACTTTATGACTTAGCCGTAATGGTCAATGACTGGTGTCGAGATACAAACACTGCAGACGAGTCAGACTTTATATTCAATCCAGAAAAAATGAAAACAACCCTTACAGCTTACCAAAAGGTTAGAAAATTAACCGATGAAGAACTACAGGCATGGCCAAGAATGCTTAGACTAGCGGCACTGCGTTTTTTCCTTTCGCGTTTAAAAGATAAATACATGCCACGAGAAGGCGAAATAACGCAAATTAAAAACCCAAGTGTTTTCAAGAAAATTTTAAAAAATCACCAGGGGGGGTAGCAAGATCCCTTGGTGATTTATCAACACCCACTTGAGAACACACTGAATAGCTTATGGAGATGCTGCTTCATCTTCACATTTTTTACAAGAACTAACCCCTATAATCGCATAAAGCGGACAGAACTTAAATAAACCTGTTACCAATGGAATAACGCCAAGCCAACCCCAAGGATTTCCTGTCATTACTGCCCATGCAAGTAAGGTCGCACCTACGATAATTCTTAAAATTTGATCAATTCCACCCACATTACAATTCATAACTTTTCCTTTTTTTAAAGTAAACTATCTAAGTTTCTTCATTATCTCAAAATCAAATAATATGTATGTAACCTAGGTCACATAAGAATCGTTATTTTTCCTCTTTGCTGTTGAATGTATTGTTTTTGTTCAAACTTTTTTAACAATCGACTCACCACCTCACGTGAGGAGGCAAGCTCTTCTGCGATTTCTTGATGGGTTATATTAATCACTTTATTATCTACTTGTTGCTCTAGCCATCCATATAACCTATCCTCTAAAGAACTAAAGGCAATTTGATCTACTTTATTAATCAGCTCATCCATTCTAGTCGCCAAGGTTTTAAACATAAATTGTTGCCACTCTGGCTCTGTTCTCTGCCAGAGAATCATCTTACTTTCTGGTACGACATACCCCTTACAATCTTCTTCTGTAACGGCTGTCGCATTAAAAGGCTTCTTATTCATTAAACACGAGGCGGTTAAAACACAGCTTTGTTTTGGCAAAATATGATACAGGGTAAGTGACCTACCATCAGCGGAATCTTTATATACTTTTACCCTGCCGGAGATCAAAATAATTAAAGAAATACACTCTTGCCCAACCTCACCTATTACCGTATTAGAAGCAACTTCTACTATCTGTAACTGCTGTTTGGCTAAAAAATCTAAAATCATAGGCTTAATTAAAGCTTGGTAATCATCGCTAGATTGTTTTCCAAAGACTCAACAACTACTTTTTCACCAGCACTAAAAGTATCATCTAAACCCGTTGAAACCGCCCAAGTCGTCCCTTTATAGTTCACTCGAAGTTGTCCATCATGGTCTTCTAACACGCCAACTTCGCCAGTGTTTAATGTCTCCAAGGGTAAATCTTCTGTCTTCATTAACTTTAATATGGGTTTTCGCAAAAACAACGTCAACAAACCGCCCAAAATTATGGCAGTCAAAACTTGCACTTCGCCTGAAAGCCCCATAAAAAAGCTAACCATCCCAACCAATACAAAGGCAAAACCGAAAAAAACTAAGATAAAAATCATCGTCATCATTTCCATTGCCATTAAAAAAACACCCAAAGCAATTAACACCCAGCTATTTATTTGAGGAATAATCTCTTCCATATTATGCTTTTCCTTGATTTAAGATACTGGTCAAAGCCGTTAATGAGCCCACCATTTCAGAGGTTTCAACTGGCACAACCACCTTATTGGCAGAATCTGAATTTGCTAAACCAGAAAAGGCTTCAATTCGATCTTTAGCTAACAAAAACTCAGCAGCATTATTATTTTCAGCCATTGCCGAATTAATCAGCCCCATGGCTTTTTGCTCCCCTAATGCGTGTTGTTCCTTTTCATAACGCACCGCATCCGCCATACGCTCAACTGCTTCTGCCTGCTTAAATGCCTGTTGTCTTTCCCCTTCCGCTTTAGCAATCAACGCATTTTTATCCCCTTCCGCTTCCGTTTCGGTTGCGCGACGACGACGCTCTGCTTCCATTTGCAACTCCATTGCTGCTTGAACCGCTTTAGGTACTGAAATATCAGCTACTTCTACTCGAGTAACCTTTGCTCCCCAAGTTGAACTTGCTGTATCCAATGAACTTAATAATGCCGCATTTAAATCGGCTCTTGAAGAAAGCGTTTCATCCAATTCCATTCGCCCTATTTCAGCACGAAGCGTCGTTTGGGCTAACTGTGCAATCGCAACTTTTAAATCTTGAATTTCATAAGTTGCCTGACGAGCATTACTAATCCGAATATACACAACTGCATCAATATTAATACTGACATTATCTTTGGTAATCACGGGTTGGCGAGCGACATCAATAATTTGTTCTTGCGTCGTAAAACGTGAACGTTTGCTATCGATAAAAGGAACGATAAAATTCAATCCACCTTCAATCGTCCGATGATATTTACCCAACCGTTCAATCACCCACTGATCCGTTTGCGGAACCACTTTTACCGACAGGAAAAAATAAAACACAATGGCTGCTGAAGCAACCATAACAAATAATAAAAAATCCATACATTCAACCTTTTAGAAAGAATTTGAAACAATTATATTAAAAACCATGTCTGCTTATCATGCCACAAAAAAACATATTTTTATACTGTTAGGAAAAACTGACATACTTAATTTACTAGAAAAATATGAAATCAGTCATGAACAGGCACAAGCTAAATTTTGCAGATGAAAGAGCAAAGTAACGGTTTATGGAACTTCTGTCAAAAAGGCTTAAAACATAAAATAAATGGTTGCAACCAAGCAGATAAAATACAAAGCTAAGGTTAGTTGCAACATTCTTTTATTGGCTTCTCGACTATTAAATGAACCGAAAGTTTTAAATTTGCGCAGGAAAATAAAACCGCCCCATAGAACACCTTGAACTAAAGCCGTTATCAGGATTCCTAAAATTAAAGTCGTTAACATTTTTTATTTCCAATAAAATAACTCACAAATTATAAAATAAAATTTAACATGAAAAAAAATACCGCTGAAAAAAGTACCCTTGGACAAACAACAGATTATTGTCAGCAATATGATGCCAGTTTATTATTTGCAATTCCGCGACAAGAAAATCGCGATGAACTAGGGTTCGACTTAAACACCTTACCCTTTGTTGGTCTTGATATCTGGACAGCATATGAAGTCTCTTGGCTAAATGCAAAAGGAAAACCAATCGTTCGAATTGTGGAATTTTCATTCAGTGCTGATGCACCAAATTTAATCGAATCCAAATCCTTTAAACTCTATCTAAATTCCTTTAATGGCACTCGTTTTGATTCAGAAGAAGAAGTGATTTCGCTTTGGGAAACTGATTTAGCGAAGATTTCAGGGGGTGAGGTTTATGCCGATGTCCGCCAATTAAATCAGGTAGAAGAAATAGCTGGCGCTATGCCTGGTGAATGCCTCGATGATTTGGACGTTGAAATAAACGATTATCAAATAAACCCACAACTATTAACAACAGAAGCACAGATGGTTGAAGAAACCCTCAATTCCAACCTGCTAAAATCCAACTGCCTTGTCACAGGACAACCAGACTGGGGCTCTGTTTTAATCCGCTACCAAGGGCAAAAAATAAACCAGACAAACCTTTTAAAGTATTTAATTTCGTTTCGCAATCACAATGAATTTCATGAACAGTGTGTCGAAAGAATTTTCACTGATATCATGCAACAATGCCAACCCGAAAAATTAACCGTTTACGCACGCTATGTTCGAAGGGGCGGATTAGACATCAACCCCTATCGCTCAAATTTTGAAAACGAATTCGACCTAACGCGGCTTGCCAGACAATAAATAAACATTTTGGGGTCTGTCCCCAAAATAAGTAACTATTTGATTTTAAATAAATATAGCAAATAAAGGGTCTGTCCCTTTATCACCCCCCCTGGTGATTTTTTACTAAAAACTTTGATTCTTCATCCTTTTTAAATGATTATTTGCTAAGGCTTGTTTATAATTATTGTCGAATTTTAAATGACAGATTTAATTATGACTGATACAACTGAGACTAACACTTTAACCACTGAGTTAACAAATAAATTTCAACAGCTTTTAGCTGAACTTAATAAACATATTATTGGGCAACCCCATTTAACTGAACGGATGGTTATGGGATTGTTAGCTGACGGACATTTATTAGTAGAAGGTCCTCCAGGGTTAGCTAAAACAAAAGCAATTCGTTCTTTAGCTGATTTAATTGAGGGCGACTATCATCGTATTCAATTTACACCCGATTTACTACCTTCTGATATTACAGGTACGGAGATTTATCACCAAGACACGGGAGAATTTGTTTTACAAAAAGGGCCTATTTTTCATAACTTAATTTTAGCTGATGAAATTAATCGTGCCCCTGCAAAAGTGCAATCTGCATTATTAGAAGCCATGGCTGAAGAGCAGGTAACCGTTGGTAAACATACGCTTGATTTAGAAAAATTATTTATGGTAATGGCAACTCAAAACCCAATTGAGCAGGAGGGAACTTATCCGCTACCTGAAGCACAACTTGATCGCTTTATGATGCATGTTGTGATTGGTTATCCAGATAAAAAAGCAGAGTTGGCTATTCTAAATTTAGTCGAAAATGAAGCGAGAGAGGTTAATCAGCAAAAAGTAAAACCTGTCTCACAGATAGATTTATTTTCTGCCAGAGAAGCAGTACTTAATTTACACATGTCGGATGATACCAAACAATATTTGGTTGAATTAGTTGCGGCAACAAGACAGGCTAGTAATTACAGCCCTCAATTAGGTGAGTACATTGAATATGGGGTTAGTCCTCGTGCAACCATTGCATTATCTCGCTGTGCAAGAGCCTATGCTTGGCTGAATGGTCAAGATTTTGTGACTCCTGATGATGTACAAGCTGTGGTACATGATGTTTTTCGCCATCGCTTATTAATGAGTTTTGAAGGCGAAGCGGCAGGCAAAACAGTTGATAATATCGTTGATGAGTTGCTGACACTTGTCCCTGTTATCTGATTAGCTTATGCAGGCGGGTATCTATTCAAATATGGCGGACTTGTTGGGCTTTCGGTTTCATGTGAAACGGAAGAAACTGGCTCATCAACAAACGTTGATTTCTGCAAAAGGTGGTTATCATCAGGCAATCCGTAAAGGGCGTGGCATGACGTTTACGGAGGTACGGGAGTATCAATCAGGTGATGAAATTCGCCATATTGATTGGAAGGTGAGTGCTAGAACTCAAAAAACCCATACAAAGGTTTTTACTGAAGAACTCGAGAAACCCATCATTTGTTTAACAGAGCAAACCCCGAATTTATTTTTTGGCAGCCATGTCCGTTTTAAAACCGCTCAAGCAATGAATTTGACTGCCATTATTGGTTGGATTGCGCTCAATAATGGCGATAAATTTGGTGGGCAGGTTTTTAACCATCAACAAAGTAGCTGGAACCCTGCTAAACAAAACCACAAGGGGTTATTACAACTCTTGCATAATGGTGTGAAGCTGCAAACGGCAATTAAATCACCGCTAGATACGAATCCACAAACTTGGACACAACAACTCGAATCGGTTAAAAAACAAATTAGTTCGGGCAATCGTATTTTTCTAATTGGTGATTTTTTAAACCAACCTAATTCTTTTTTTCAGCAACTTGCTCAGTTTAAAAAACGCAATCAAATCATCCTGCTACATATTTTTGACCCGCTTGATAAAGCCTTACCTAAAGCAGGTTCACTGAGCTTTTCCAATGGAATCAAACGGTTTTTGTTCGACACTAGCCAGGCATCACAACAGCAAAAATATCAGCAAGCTTATCAACAAAGCTGGCAGGCGCTTAAAATAGAGTGTGGAAAGTTCCATATTCCATTAATTGAAATTAATTCAAGCCTAAACCCGGTTTCAGAGCTCATCAGCCAAAAGGTGATTCAATAATGCCGATTAGTCCAGAAATTCAGCAACTACTCAATCAGCTAAATGATGTGATTACGCCTGAACCTGTCGGTTGGTTTCCGCTATCCTTTAGTTTAATGGCCTTCATCACCGGCTTAACTGGAATCATTGTCGGCATCGTCTGGACACTGCTCGTTAGCCGCAGAAACAACCAGTATCGCCGTGAAGCAAGCAGCTTGTTTGATAAAGCGATTAAGCAAGCCAACAGCCCAGAACAAAAAATCGAAATCGCTAACAGCCTGTTAAAGCAAGTGGCAATCACAAATTACGGTCGCCAAAATGTCGCCAAACTTTCTGGTAAAAAATGGATTCAATTTTTAAAACAAAATGCAAACTATATTGAGCAACCTGACTATCTAACAGATTATTTTAACGCCCACTATCAACCAGACTTTGAATTTGATGAAGCCAAATTAAGCAAGGTTTTAGATTATGTGCAAAGCTGGATAAAAGGGCATCATAAATGAGCTTTTCATCTATCAGTGCCTTTTTTGACCAGTTAGAATTCATCACTGGCTGGCTATTCATTTTATTACCTCTGCCTTTTCTGGTTAGGTTATTCATCAAACCTGCCGCTAAACAAGAAATCGCACTACTGGCACCTACCATTATGCAACGCTTAAACACAGGCAACCAGCCAAAAATTGAAGCGAATGTAAAACAGCATAACCTACCTATCATTTACCTAATCCTATGGATACTAGTGGTGATTGCCGCTAGTCGCCCTGCTTTATTTGTCGAGCCAACCAGTTTTAATACAACCGGTAAAGACATGATTTTGGCCGTTGACCTGTCTGGCAGTATGGAAAAACCTGATATGCGGGTGAGTGGGCAAAAAGTGAATCGGTTGGTTGCGGTGAAATATGTGGTGCAAGATTTCATTAAACAGCGTGAGGGCGACCGACTTGGTTTGGTTGTTTTTGGCTCCCAAGCATTTATTCAAAGCCCGCTCACCTATGACTTACAAACCGTTAATCAACTGTTGCATGAATCTGAAATCGGCATGGCAGGCAATAACACGGCAATTGGGGATGCAATTGGAATTACCCTAAAACACCTTGCCAATACCCATCAAAAGAAAACGGTACTGATTCTGCTAACCGACGGTAGTAATACCGCTGGAGTAGTCAGCCCGATTGATGCTGCTGAGCAAGCCAAAAAATTTGGACTTAAAATTTACACCATCGGGATTGGACAAACCAACCTTTCGAATATTGAAGCATTTCTTAACAGTGGTCATAGTATGGATATTGCCAGCCTTAAAAAAATTGCCAGTGTTTCGGGCGGACAATTTTACCTAGCATCAAACACCCAACAACTTAACAATATTTATGAAGAAATTAACCACTTAGAGCAAAGCAAGCACCAAGTGCATCAATACAGATTACGCACTGAACTCTATCATTATCCACTTGGGTTCGCTTTCCTACTCAGCCTTTTTATTGCAGGTTATCGACTTTGGGGGCAGGCATGAATTTCCATTTTTTACGCCCTGAATGGCTCATTGCACTCATTCCAGTCTTGTTTTTATTATGGTTTATTATCAAAAGACAATTACACCAAGGAAGTTGGCAATCTTTGATTGATCCAAAATTTCAGAAGGTTTTATTGGATGAGCATCAGCAACAAAAGAAAACCTACCTACCCTTTACTGGGTTAGCGCTCATTTGGTTGGTTACCACCTTTATATTAGCCGGACCGAGTTGGCAAAAGGTAGAGCAACCTAGTGAAAAAATTCAACAAGGTACGGTAATCTTGTTAGATAACTCTTTATCAATGTTAGCAGAGGATATCAAACCAAACCGTCACACTCGCGCTAGGTATAAGTTAATTGATTTTTTAAAAACCAACCCCCATCTTTCAACTGGGTTAGTGGTATATTCTGGCTCTGCCCATACCCTTAGTCCAATCTCGGACGATAACCAAACCATTCTGTCTTTGCTGCCCAGTATTAACCCTGTGATTATGCCAAAATTTGGCGCTGATGCCTTACAGGGGGTGACACAAGCTATTCGATTATTAAAGCAGTCTCGAATAAAAAATGGGCATCTCATTTGGTTGCTAGATGACATTAATGAAACCGAAATTTCAGCGATTAAATCCTTGATACCAACAAACATAAAATTAAGTTTGCTGACGATAGGAACAGAAAAAGGTGCGCCGATTTCTGTCCCAGATTTTGGTTTAATTAAGGATGATCAGGGCAAAATCATTATTGCAAAATTGCCCACAAATAAAATTGAAAAACTGGCTAATACACTGGATGCACAACTCTTAGAGTTACAGCATGATAACAGTGACATTGAACAATTAAGTCGTCATTTTTCTTTCAATAGCCAAGCCAGTAATAAAGAGACAGATTCGGAGGAACAAGACAAAGTAGAAAAACAAAAAACCATCAAACACTGGTTAGATAATGGCGTGCTTCTCTTGCTTCCACTTGCTCTCGTCATCGGCTTTTCTTTCCGCCGAGGTTGGATTATAAACAGTGTCCTTATTTGGGTTTTCACCCTACCCCCCCTGGTGATTTTTTCACCCGATTCACTTGCTGTAGAAGAAAGTAAAGTAAATAAGGCCGATGCGCTAAATTTCTTTAAATCCGCAAACCAACAGGGCTATGAAAAGTGGCAACAGCAAGATTACCTCGGTGCACTCGATAAATTTGATTCGCCTGAGTGGCGTGGTGCAGCTCACTATAAAATGAAAGACTATGCCAAGGCACAAAAACAATTTAAACTGGATAAAAGCCCAACAGGTCACTACAACCAGGGTAATGCGCTTGCGCAGCAGGGGCAATATGCTGATGCACAAAAACAATATGAAAAAGCATTGGAATTGAAAACAGATTTCAAACAGGCAGAACAAAATTTGGCAATCATTAAACAAATCATTGCCAAGCAGCAAAAACAAAAGGATCAACAGGAAAAGCAACAGAAAGACCAACAACAGGGTAATCAAACAGACAATCAGCAGGAACAAAAGGATCAACAGAACCAACAAGATTCCTCGGAGAACAATCAGTCTAAGCAGGATAAAACAAATCAGAAGAATGGACAGAATCAACAAAACAAACCAGAAAATAAATCCAAGCCAGAACAACCAAAACCCGAGAAAAAATCACCAGGGGGGGGGAAAGATGAGG
>CAYUHO010000018.1:14448-16462 GCA_964444445.1 uncultured Piscirickettsiaceae bacterium
GGGGAAAGATGAGGATAAGGATGAGAAAACTGATCCAAAAGAACAAGATAAAGAACAGCAAAAACTAGCAGAACAAGAACAGAATCAAACTAAAGATGAAAAATCAAAAGGTAAACAAGCAAACAATGCAAAAGAAAAAAGTAAAGAGCAATCGGAAGCTGAACAAGCACAAGAAGCATGGCTGAACCAAATACCCGATGATCCCGGTTATTTTTTAAAAAATAAATTTGAATACCAGTATCAACAACGCAACCGTCAACAAAAAAATCAAAAACCTAACCCGCCTGAAACAGGTAAAATTTGGTGACCCCTATGTATAAACTCTATTTATTATTTTTCATTTATTTTTTTACCAGCAACCTATTCGCTGACAGCTTGCAATCACGTGTTGACCGAGAAAACATTGAAATGGGCGATATCATTACACTGGTGGTACAAACCGATTTCCAGACCTTAACCAGCCCTGATTTTTCAAACCTGCACGACCAGTTTAGTGTTCTAGGAAAGGATCAGTCCAGTCAAATAACCATGGTGAATGGTCACTTTGAATCCTATACTCGCTGGGATATCCGACTAGCACCCAAACAAATGGGTGAACTGATTATTCCCCCTTTTAAACTCGGCAATGTGGTCAGTAACCCTATCAAAATCACAGTTAAACCGCCTAGCCAAAATCAAAATACATATGGCGTCAGCTTTTTTGAAGCTACAGTCAATCAAACACAAGCTTACGTGCAACAAGAAATTATTTACACGCTTCGTTTTTACCACCTAGGCGATTTAACCCGTGGGAATACTCGCCCCCCTATCTTTCAAGATGCCATTTCAAAGCAACTAACTAAGCAGACGAATTACCAAAAAAATGTTAATGGTACCCATTATGAAGTCTACGAATGGCGCTGGGCAATCTACCCACAAAAAAGCGGTGAACTAAAGATTGAACCACAAGTCTTTAATGGACAACTTCGCTATCGCGGCAGAATGAAACGGGTAAGTGACAAGAGCCAAACCATCAAACTCGATATTAAACCTATCCCTGACAGTTACCCAAAGCATGCAACTTGGTTGCCAGCGATGAGTATTAAACTATCAGAAGATTGGCAATACGATAAAAAAATAAGCGTCGGCGACTCCATCACACGCACCCTGCAAATTCAGGCGGATAACTTACTGGCATCACAACTGCCTGAGCTGAAAATCGCAGACCAGACAGGTTTTCATACCTACCCAGATAAGGCGAATCTTGAAAATAAAACCAGTCGTAATGGACTGACAAGCCAAGCCACCCGAAAAATTGCCATTATTCCCGTTAACCAAGGGGATTTAACACTGCCTAGCTATCGCCTTCATTGGTGGAATACAAAGACCAATCAACTAGAAATATCTTCTTTACCTGAAAAAACATTACCAATCTTACCTGCGCTAAATCAGAAAACAACAGAGACCATTACTAACCCTGAAAACACAAAAACTGAAAATAAAAACAAGCAACTAGAACAAGAAGAAAAAAATCCACGGGTTGTCGTTGCAGGGGATAACATCATCCTTTGGCAACTAGTTTCATTATTATTTGCCATCGCTTGGCTGGTAACATTATTTTTATGGCGGTTACAAAGAAAAAAACCTGAGCAAGTGATAACAAAATCAGAATCTAAAGATATAACCAGACAAGGGGAACTGCCTTTCTGCCAAACGACCGATGCTAAGACTTACTACCAACAACTTAACCAATGGTTAAAGCAACAAACAAATGAAGAGCAAATCAGGCTTGAAATCGAACAGAATTTATCGCAATTAAAGGGGCATTTATTCAATAACCAAGCGCTAGAGCCAGACTGTTTGGCTAAAATTTGTGAAAGCATAAAGGAGTTGCAAACGATAGAACAACAACAAATGCCAGTAAATGATAAGCTCGAAAAACTCTATTTATAGCGCCTTTTGAGCTAATAGTAGATTAACGACCTATTTTGAAATATTTTTCTAGCTCCCAGGCTCCAGCTTGGGAGTTCCTTTA
>CAYUHO010000019.1:0-16112 GCA_964444445.1 uncultured Piscirickettsiaceae bacterium
GAGTTACTCTTGTTGTTGAAACGATGCCGGTTTTTTTACCTGCTATTTCAGCAAGTTCAAGAGCAGTAATTAGTCGATTATTTTTAGCAGTTGAGCAGTCTGCACGCGTAACCTCTTCTGAAACACCAATGACGCCGGCTTTGGTTTTAACACCTGTCATTATTGCTGTCATGGTTCCAGCGGAATCTGGTGTTTGTTGGTTACTGTTATAGGTTTTGATTAACCCTGTAAAAGGAAAATTGTCAAAGCTAAGTTGGTGTTCTTCCCCTTTTTTGCCCATTTTTTGTCCAGCAAAAATACGAGCAGCAGTCACTGTTGAAATGCCCATGCCATCACCCACAAATAAAATGATGTTTTTTGCGGCACCTTTTTGATTGTTTATTTGATTAAAGGTGGTTTCCTGGCTGGCAAGCCTATCCCTTGCTTTTTCAGACCAGTGACTGGTATCATTCAGAGAGTTCGATGTTTTTACATTTTCTGTTGTGCATGAAGAAAGCGTAACAGCAAAGGCGATAATAAAAAGGGTAGGTTTCATATTGTTTTTCCTGTAGAAAGGACAGCTAACACAATGGCTGTAACAGTGTCTTTTGCTTTGGCAACGCCAACTATATTTTTACCATTTATTTGCATATGCACATAAGCAATTGCTTTTGCATCTTTTCCTTGTTTCATTGCGTGCTCACTGTAATCTAAAACATCAAATTTTTGATTGAAGTGTTTTTGCAAACCATCACATAGCGCGCTAAGCGTACCAGTTCCTTCGCCAATAATGGTGGTGCCGTTAATTTCAATAGTTAATACATCCTTGTCATCATGGCGATTAATTTGGTAGTTGGTAACCGTATTGTTGTGGTTTTCCATTTTGTAATGCTGTTTGAATGCCTTAAATAACTCTTGATGACTCACAATTCCTTTGTTGTTTTCAGCACACTGTTGGGCAATGGGGGCAAAGTCCTGTGTAACCCATTTTGGTAGGTTTAAGCCATATTCCTGCTCTAAGATAAAAGCTGAACCCGCTTTACCAGATTGAGAATTAACTCGAATGATTGCTTCATAATCACGCCCAATATCCTGTGGGTCAATTGGCAAATATGCAACCTTCCAACTGTTGTCCTTTTCTTTATTGCTAAGGCTTTTACGGATCGCATCTTGATGGCTTCCAGAGTAAGCTGTGTAGACTGCGTCACCAACCCAAGGGTGTCTAAGGTGAGTTTTAATGTTAGTGATTTCTTCTAAAATCGGAATCCATTGTTCAGGATTTGCTAGATTCAATTTTGGATCAATCCCTTCACTGAAAAAGTTCATGGCCAAGGTGACGATGTCCATGTTTCCAGTGCGTTCACCATTACCAAGTAAGGTTCCTTCCACACGATCTGCGCCAGCCAAAATACCAAGTTCTGCTGCTGCTACCGCACAGCCACGATCATTGTGTGTATGTAATGATATGATGGCACAGTCACGGTTGGGTAGTTTGTTAATGAAGTATTCAACTTGGTCAGCAAAGCGGTTTGGTGAAGTTACTTCAACCGTTGCCGGTAGATTCAATATACAAGGTTTATTGACCGTGGGTTGCCAAACTTCCATGACTGCTTGGCACACTTCAACAGCATAGTCCGTTTCAGTTTGCGAAAAGCTTTCAGGTGAGTATTGGAATTGCCAGTTTGTGTCTGGATAGGGTTCAGCATGTTTTTTAAGCCATTGCGCACCTTGAATTGCCATTTGCTTGATTTCTTGCTGGCTCTTATTGAATACTTTTTCTCTTTGTATGGTTGAGGTAGAATTATAAACATGCACGATTGCTTGCTTGATACCCTCAAGCGCTTCGTATGTTCTTTTGATTAAATGTTCTCTAGCTTGAACTAATACTTGAACTTGCACATCGTCAGGAATTAAGTTTTTTTCAATCAGTTGTCGTGTAAATTCAAACTCTTCACTGCTTGCAGAAGGGAAGCCGATTTCAATTGTTTTAAACCCAATATCTATCAATTGTTGCCATAAAATCAGCTTTTGTTCGACAGTCATGGGTTTCGCCAATGCCTGATTGCCATCACGCAGGTCTACACTTGCCCATATTGGTGCTTTTTTTAGCCGGTTGTTGGGCCAGTTTCGCTCAGGTAGGTCAACAGTGATGGTCGGTTGGTATTTTTGAAAGTTCATGCGTTTCTCCTCTGTAGCGATATTTTAGTAGCTTGTGGTCACAATTTGATTGCAAACTTTATGGCTGGGGGGTAGATAATGGAATGATATTTCGTTATTGCTTTATTTAGTGGTATTATATTTCAATATATCACGTATTTGTGTGTGGAGTGTAATAAGTGTTGGATAAAATAGACAAGAAAATACTAGCGTTAATTCAAGAGAATGCAAGGTTGACTAATCAAGATTTAGCTGACTTAGTTGGTCTGTCTCCTTCAGCTTGTTTGCGTCGATTTAAGGTTTTAGAGGAAGCTGGGTTTATTAAAGGTTATAAAACAATTTTGGATGGTAAAAAACTTGGATTGGGTATGACAGCATTGTTGCATGTTTCAGTTGATAAGCATATCCAAGAAAGATTCGAGGTGTTTGAAAATGCGGTGGCAAAGATTCCTTATGTCTTAGAGTGTTTATTGTTGACGGGTCAAACAGCAGATTATCAGTTGAAAGTAGTCGTTAAAGATTTAGACCAGTATCAAGATATATTATTAAATCATATTACTAAAATAGCAGGTGTAAACGGTGTTCATACAAGCTTTGTGTTGAGAGAGGTTGTTCATAAATCAGAGTTGCCTCTTGCTCATTAGATGCTAACTAAGTTTGATAGATGCTAACTAAGTTTGAATAGGTAAATATATGTAAGTTATACAAATGTTATTTGTTATAATGACGCTCAATTTTCTGTTCTTCAGTTCGCGTATTTGTATAAAGTGAAGCCTATTCAGTGACACGTAATTTTATTATATCGTTTGGTCAGCTCATTAAGAGGGGGCATTTAGTCGCATTGTTACTGTGTTTATCAGTCTCTTTGAAAGCTGAGTACAAAGCTGAATACCTTGTTGTTACACACCCGTCCGTTACTTTAGAGTCATTAACCTCTTTGCAGTTAAGGCAAATATACGTGTTGCAAAAGAAAAGATGGAAGACAGGTGAAAAGATAAAAGTCTTTAGTTTTGAGACGGTTCAGCCTGCCTATAATCAATTTGTACTTTCGGTATTAAAAATTCAACCGCATCAGTTAACCCGACTGTGGAAACGACTTATTTTTACAGGAACGGGTAAGGCACCGGTAGGTGTTTTAAATTCTAAACAAATGTTAAGTAAGATAAAGGAAACCGAAGACTCGATTGGTTATGTTGAAATGAACGCCGAATTAGATTTAACTGGCGTTAAAGTATTGAAGATTGCTTTGAAATGACGAAAAAGACCATTAATAAATTTATTATTATCGCTTTTCTGATGGTTAGCAGTAACTTAGTTCAAGCGCTAGAATTGACAGAAAAACTAGATCTGCATGCTTTTGTTTCGCAAGGATATGTATTTAGTCCAGAAGTTGGTTATGGAGGGGAGGAATCCCTTACTGGTACTTTCAAATATCGAGAAGCAGCCTTAAATCTATCTTGGCATGAAAACGACAACTTGCATTTTTCAGCTCAAGCGATGTATCGGGAACTTGATGAATCTGTAAATGAAGCAACAATCGACTTTTTGTTGCTGGATTACCTATTCTATTCAGGTGTAGAAGCAAACTACGGGATTCGTTTAGGAAGGATTAAAAACCAAATAGGTCTCTATAATTCCTCTCGAGACATACCAGGCGCAAAACCAAGTATTACTGTTCCACATGGTTATTTTGACTCTGTGAGAGATCTTGAGATCTCTACTGATGGGCTTGAAATTTATGGTATGCATAATACTGAATTACTGACTTTGGAGTTAAATTTGTATCTTGGACAACGCGACTTTGATAGTGAAAATCTTGAAAAATATGTTTTATCTCAAAAAGTACCAGCACATTACAGCGCCTCTCAGAATAAAGGATTTAGTTTAAAGCTGCATCCTAATAACTTGCCGAATTTGATGTTTGGTTTTTCTATTATTAATTATGTAACAGAGCTTACAGATACTCCGTCTTTTCAACAGGCTTCAACAGATGTTTCAACAAAGGATACAGAATTTCATCTGACGGAACAGGAGTTGGACTCCTATCATGCCCATTTATTTGCCCAGTTTAATTATCAAAAATGGTTGTTTACTGCTGAGTATATTAAAGTTAGCACTAGGGTTTATAATTCTGCTGGGTTTCCTATTAATCCATTTACAGGTGTGCCTGGCCCTACTTTAATTGAGTATAGCTTTGATTCAGAGGTAAAAGATTACTACTTGCAAGCGGAGTATTTTACGAATAATGTGAGTTATATGTTACGTTATGAATCTGTTAATTTTGATAATGATTATGGTACTGATATGGATTCGAAAGGGTTAACCTTGGGTATAAAGTGGTTGATTAATTCTAATTGGATTCTTGCAGGGGAATACTCTATGAATGAAGGTACCTTGTGGTTGCCGATATATGATGGTGTTAGTCGTGCTCGAGATAAGTCGTGGAATGTATCATTGTTAAAATTAACTTATCAGTTCTAAAATCTTTATATCTTCTAGAGACCTTTATGCCCTTAAGGGCGCAAAGGTCTCTTCTAATGGTTTGATGAATAAAAAAATAAACGGGTAAATAGATATGTTCATTAGTTTAAAGTGGAAAGTATTAATTGTTTTCAGCATTATTTTATTTTCGCTTACACTTGTTTGGTTGGTGACAACGCTAAATAAAAACCTGTACAGTCTTGAACACTCCTTAAAAACCAATGGTCAGCAATATCAGCTAATCTTAAATCAGCTGTTAAAGGATGATTCCTTTAATAACTCCCAATATGCTCAATTTATCTCGAGATCTAAAGAAGTAACAAATTATCAAAAAGAGACAAATGAACAGGATGTTCAGCACCTATTGAATAGCACCTGGTTTGACTGGAATTTTCAATTAAATCTTGAATATCTTGCAGTACTAAATAGTAAGCGTGAAATTGTTGCTGACGTTGGGCAATTTACTTCAGAGGATGAGAGGCAAAAAATACGAGAAGCTTATTTAGGCTTTTCTGGAGAATCAATGAAAAAACCTCAAAACCTGGTTTACTGTTCTAGTTCTTGTATGCAGCTTGTTATGGAACCTTTTTTATATGGAAATGGAGAGTTAGGGGTTATTGTTTTAGGGCAAAATATGTCAGAGCAGGTTTCAAGATATTCCCAATTGAGCGGTGCAGATTTGGCAATTGTGCTCAGCTCCAAAAAGAGTTTGGATTTAAAAGATGCTTCTCAATCAGATTTAAGCGAAACAAAAGTATGGGCATTGTCGCACTATAAGAAAATGAAGCCGGTTTTAGAAGATTTATTTAAAACTCCTGATGAAGAACTTAGCGTATGGAACGGTGTCGACCGTGATTATTTTTATCGAAAGTTAACCCCTAATGATTTGGTTCAAATAGGCACGCCTGTATCTTATTTTGTTATCTTTCAACAAAAAGAACAGATTAAGCTCTATCGGCAGGAAAACTGGCATAGTTTTATGATTGCGATACTTGCCTTTGTTGTCGCAGAAATTATTCTGTTTGCGGTTTTGCTAGCACCTTTGAAAAGATTTTTGAAAATTGCTTCGGCTCAAGGTTATATTCCGCAACGAAAATATCAGCAAGCTGTTGCGTTAATAAGCAAAGAAAAAAGTTTTTTTAAAGATGAATTGACGCATCTAGAGCAGAATACACTCAAACTAGCTGAGGAATTAGAGCTCTTAGATGATGAGTTGTTATCCTCCAATTCAAAGTTAGCACATCATGTGAAAATGTTGACTCACTCTGAAGAATTCCAGAAACAATTGTTTGAAAATATAAATCTATTTATTGTAACGCTAAATTTAGACAACAAAATTGATACCCAAAATGGGTTATTCTCTAGCTACTTTGAAAAGGACTCGGAGAAAAATTTCCCCTCTTTCTTTCAAAAAGCTCATGAAAAAGATGAGTTTAAAATAGGTCAATCACAGTTAGTAAATGGCGATATTGAGAATTATCAACACGAAACGACGTTAAAAAGTAAACAAAATAAGTTAATTACAATTATTTGGACCTATGCTTTAGTTCCTGATGAGAATGGTGGTCAGCAAGTTCTATGTATTGGTGTCGATATCACTGAAAGAAAAAAAGATGAAGAAAAACTTTACTGGATTGCGAATCACGATAGTTTAACTAGAATTGCAAATCGTCATGCATTTCAAGGAAAGTTGAATGATCTGGTTCAAAACCAAAAAACAGGAACCCTTATCTTTATTGATGTAAATAAGTTCAAACAAATAAATGACCTGTATGGGCATGCTGTGGGAGACAAAGTTCTACTAGAAATAGCAGGAAAACTACAAAATACAGTACGTGGACGTGGTTTTGTCAGTCGTTTGTCAGGTGATGAATTTACCATTATTTTACCCAATATAACAGGAGAAACCCTGCCAGACATGATGTCGGAACTATTAACAGTATTAAACGGGGTTCTGGTAATTGATTATGGAAAGCAGATTGAGTATGAAGTAAGTATTGGGGCAGCAATATTTCCAGAGCATGGTAGGGATGAAGAGCAGCTTGTTATCCATGCAGATATGGCAATGTATTACGCCAAGAATAAGGCAGATGAGAAATGGCATATATTTGATCAAAAAGATGATCGCTTGGTGCAAATGCGATTAGAACAAGAATTGATTAAGCTGATGAAAAAAGCACTCGCAGAAGATCTGTTTGAATTGGTTTTTCAACCTGCAATGTCAATTAAAAATGCTCGTGTAAATCACTATGAAGCGCTTATTAGGTTGAATTATAAGGATGGTTCTCAGTGTCCTCCAAGTTTATTTATTCCTTTGGCAGAAAAGTCTAGTTTAATCAGCAAAATTGATGATTGGGTTGTTGAGACGGTATATAAAAAAATGCAGAGTTGGCTGGTGGAGCAACCAGATTTATCGATTGGTATAAATATTTCAGCTCCAAGTTTACAAGGTAAAGATTTTTATTTAAATTTGACAAAGTTAAATGAAAAATATCAAATTCCACCAGAATCTATCACCATTGAGCTGACAGAGACATCCTATATTGATAATTTTGGTAATGTTCACTCAAATTTAGACTACCTTTCAGAAAAAGGATTTGCAATTGCACTTGATGATTTTGGTGTAGGCTATTCTTCTTTTAATTATTTACGAGAATTGCCTTTAAATTACGTTAAGTTAGATGGTTCCTATGTCAATGGGGTCTCTAGAAAGTCTGAAAATGTAGCCTTTATAAAAAGTGTGGTAATAATGGCAAAAGAGTTCAATATGGAGACCATCGCAGAGTACGTGGAAACAAAAGAAGATCTTGATGTGTTAAGGGAGCTGGGGATTGATTATGCTCAAGGGTTTTTAGTGGGTAAGCCAAGTGAAAAATTGTTAACCAAGCAACAGGTTGCTAAGGCACAAAAATTTATATAAATGAGAGTAGAAGGGAGAGGGTTCTCTATACCCCCCCTGGTGATTTTTACCAAATCTGTTTTAATATTAGAACTCAACACCAGACTCTTCAAGGAAGTGTCTTAGTTTGGTGATATCGGTCTTATTTGCAATTTCATGCCCTTGATGTGGCATGCTAATAACGAGTTCTTTACCTTCCAGGTGAATGTGCGCTCGATTCGTATTAGATAGATCTATTTCCGCACCATAGTGTTTTAAAGCAGAGGCCAGTTTTTTCCAATCCAAACTTGAAGTGATAGGGTGAGCAAATATTTTGTTGATTGTTACTTTGTGCTTGTGACTCATTTATTATTTTCCTTTAGTTTAGAGACCTTTAGGGTGCAAAGGTCTCAGTTAGTTTTTTGTTAGTTCCTTACACACCTTTACTATACTCTTGTTTGCTGATTATCGCTATAATGAATTTTTATCAGATAAATTGGAATTTTTAATGAAGATTGTTGTATTGGATCGAGACGGTGTTATTAATCAAGATTCGGATCACTATATAAAAAGTGCTGATGAATGGATGCCTGAAAACGGTAGTCTTGAAGCAATTAAAAAGTTAAAAAAAAATGGTTGGACAGTTGCTGTTGCTACAAATCAATCTGGGATTAAGAGAGGATTATATTCTCGCAAAACGCTTTCAATGATGCATAAAAAAATGAATGAGTTATTGGGGAACGACTCAGTTGATTGGGTAAGTTTCTCGCCTTATTTGGACGTTGATAATTCAGTTTGTCGAAAGCCAAATTCGGGATTATTAAGGGCAATAGAACAGCGCTTTGATACTTCCTTAAAAGGTAAGGTAATGATTGGTGATACTGTTTCTGACCTTAAAGCGGCAAAGGCATTGGGGATGAAATTTTTACTGGTAAAAACAGGGAAAGGAGAAAGAAGTATTGCTAGTTTAGGAGAGCAGGCAAAAAAAATACCGATATATGAGAATTTGCTAGCAGCGGTGGAGAGTGTATTATGAAGATAATTTGGGCACTTAGGAGTATTGTTTTTATCTTGCTACAAACCGCCAGTGTGATAATTGTTTCGTTAGTCGGTTTTTTGCTTTGGTTTAGCTCTGATAAGGTTAAGTATGCTTATTTGAAACTTTGGGTCGGTTTTGTTGTGTTTTTATTAAGGTTTGTTTGCGGCGTTCGTTATCAGATCCATGGAAAAGAAAATTTAGATTTAACTCAGCCTGGGCTTATTCTTGCTAGGCATGAGTCAGCTTGGGAAACCTTTGTCTTTCAAATAATTTTTCCACGACTGGCGTTTGTTTTAAAAAAAGAGCTTTTAAACATTCCATTTTTTGGTTGGGGCTTGCGAATGACTTCACCGATTGCAATTGATCGGGGAGCTGGTAGAAAGGCGATGAAACAAGTTTTAGATGAAGGGTTAGAAAAATTAACTCGAAAGAAAGATCCTAGTTGGGTGGTTATTTTTCCAGAAGGGACAAGAATGTCTGCAAATAAGTTAGGAAAAATAAACTCAGGAGGGGCTTTATTAGCTAAGAAAGCAAAGGTAAAAACCTATTTGGTTGCACACAATGCTGGCAATTGTTGGGCCGCTAAGAATTGGATAATAAAACCTGGAAAAGTCGATGTTTTTATCAGTAAACCACTTGATGTTGAACGTATTGATACTGCAGAAATTAACAAATTAATAGAGGAATGGTTTAAAACAAATTTAGACCTATAGGTATAAATATGAGCAAACTTTCTACCCTAATTGGAATATTATTAGGAACGGCTATTCTCCTTATAAATATAGTGAATTTAGAAACGGGCGAATTCTTGTCAGCTTTTCTAAATTGGAAAGCACTGTTGGTCGTTGTAGGAGGTACCTTTGCTGCTGCTTTTATTAACTACCCTCTCTCCCAAATGGTATGTTTTTTTAAAGGCTTTGTTAAAGTATTTTTTGATGAGCCTGTATCTGAAGCTTACAGCGTGGAACAGCTTTTAAACCTTAGCAAGACAGCTCATGCCAGTGGTTTACTTGAAATTGAAAAAAAATTAGATACGATTGAAGACCCATTTTTACAATACTCTTTATCTGAATTACTGGTTTATCGTGAAGAAGAATATCTTTTTGAGAGTCTTAATAATCATCTTAATGCGATGAAGCAAAGGCATATTAACTGTCAGGATGTTTTTAACAATATGGCGACCTACGCTCCTGCCTTTGGTATGTTAGGGACGGTAATGGGATTGATTTTGATGATGACCAATCAGATTGGTGTTGAGTCGGTAGATAGTATCAATCAATCACAGGATATGCTCGGCTCTTTACTTGCAGGAATGGGTCTGGCATTAGTGACTACTTTTTATGGTGTTCTGATTGCTAATCTCATTTTTAGTCCAATGGCAGGTAAATTAAGGGTTTTATCTGATGCAGAAATCGCCAAAAATAAAATGATTATTCAAGGTGTGATGGCAATCAAAAAACAGATGAGTACATCATTTTTACGTGAATATTTGTTAGCAAATATGAGTTATAAAGACAAGCTTAGTTATGAGTTATCCATTTAAAATGGAGTGAATTCAGAATGAGCAAAAGAGAAGAATTTAAGCGGAAACTAGACAGGTTAAAGTTAATTCAGCTTAGTAGGAATAAAAATGGACAAATAATTTTTATTTCTTTATTTACCTCTATTCTTGCGCTATTTGTCATTATTGTCAGTATTATTGAAATAGAAGAAAATTCAAAAGACAGAAATTATCAAAAACTTGTTTTAACCCTTTATGAAGATGTTCAGTATTATAAGGATAAGACCAAGCTAGATTGGTTATTAGTTGAGAAAACAATTGCAAAAGGGGTTCGTTTAACAATTTCTTCAACTATATTGAAAGAACATCAGCTATTTACTTCTGGAAGAGCCAAAATTAACCCATATTTTGTCCCCTATTTAAAGAAAGTCATTGGTTTAATTTATTTATTGGAACTAGATAGGTATCCACAAAAACAAGCAAAGCTTGTTTCAAAAATAACTCACTATGACGAAAGATTGTTGATGACGATTAGGGTCGAAGGTCATACTGACTCAAAAAAAATGTTATCGGCTGGGTTATATAAGTCAAATATTGAATTAAGCAGTTTTAGAGCCTATTCTTTAATGGACTTAATTAAGTTATATACTAAATTGCCTGATGAGCATTTTTCAATTGCAGGTTATGGCAGTTTCAAACCCATATCAACAGATGCAACCGAAGCGATAAATCGACGTGTAGAAATCTATATATACCCTCAAGTTTTACCCAAAAAACGAGAGGGCCTCTTGTGAACTTTGCCCGACAAAAAGCCAAGTCTGCTTGGTTAATTTCGTTTGGAGACTTGGTGACTTTATTAATCACGCTTTTTATTCTAATCGTTGTGATTAATAAGGGAGAAATAACCAAAGTACAAAAATGGGGAGAGAGCGAGCTTGATAAAACGGCTACAGAATTAAAGACTACCTTTGAGGATTTTGACTACATTTCTGTAAAAAGGCATTTACAGGGAATTAAGATTGAAATATCGGCGGATAAGACCTTTTTAAGAGGCGGGTTTACTCCCTTACCAGAGCTAAGAGAAGAGTTACATAAAATTGGAAGCATCTTAAGTAAAATTTCTTTCTTAGTGGCAAAAAATGCAGGTATGCCAAGTGATATTTCGCTATCAGCTAAAAAAGATAACCTGGTTTTATATCGTGAAATCTCGATTTCAGGTCATACAGATAATGATCAAATTAATCCTGAGTCAAGCTTAAGAAATAATTGGTTTTTGAGTGCCATGCGCGCCCAGTCCGTAATGGAGATTTTGTTTAATTCAAGTGGACTACCAGCTGAGATGTTTAGTATTGCAGGCTTTGGGGAGTATCGTCCGATTAGCTCCAATAAAACACCAGCTGGTAAGATAAAAAACCGACGCGTTCAAATTCTAATTATTGCTAATTTTGAAAAAGTATCGCCTGCCCAAAATCAGGTAATTTCCAATCAATCGTTTTAATGTTATGTTTTTCTAAGTAATGGTTTGTTTTAGAAAAGGGTTTACTCCCCCAAAAACCTCGGTAGGCAGAAAGTGGTGAAGGGTGGGCTGATTCAATGATTAAATGCTTGCTCTTATCGATTAAACTCGATTTTTTTTGAGCATTTGTGCCCCATAAGATAAATACGATATGTTCAAGCTTGCTAGATATTTCCTCTATTATTTTATCGGTTAATAATTCCCAGCCCTTTCCTTGGTGTGAATTTGCCTGCCCAGATTCAACCGTTAATACACTGTTCAGCAGTAGGACGCCTTGCTCATTCCAATACTGAAGGTTCCCTGTGTGTTGGTTGTCAATTTGTAAATCTGAATAAAGTTCTTTATAGATATTGAGCAGGGACTTTGGCAAGGGCCGGGTTTCGTTACTTACGGAAAAACTTAGCCCATGAGCATGCCCAATTGTAGGATAGGGATCCTGCCCTAGAATGACCACTTTTATTTTCTCAAACGGCAAACTGTTTAAGGCGTTAAACCAATCCTGTTGCGGTGGGAGAATGATTTTTTTTTCGGCCTGTTGCTGTTGAAGAAAGGATTCTAATCGTTGTAGATAAGTTTTATCCCACTCTTGGTCAAGTTGTTTTAACCAGCTTGGTTGATGGATTAGTTTTTTTAAGGAAATAGCAGTTTGAATTTGCATTTAGAATTAACCTAAGGTGCTAACCTTGATATAAGCCAGCTTGAGCCTTTCTTTTCATAAATAAAACGATCATGTAAACGGTTAGGGCGCCCCTGCCAAAATTCAAATTTAGTGGGAACAAGACGATAGCCTCCCCAGTTAGTTGGTCGCGGAACTAATTTATCAGCGTAGTCCGTTGCCGCGGCTTGCATTTTATCCTCTAGGTTTTTACGACTATCAACTGTTTGGCTTTGATTTGATATAAAGGCAGCTAGCTGACTATCTTTAGGACGGCTATGAAAATACTGATCCGATAATGCCGCAGAAATTTTTTCAACCCTACCTTCAATTCTAATTTGTTGGTCTAGATCTGCCCAAAAAAAACAGCAACTGGCAAAAGGAGAGGCAGTGATTTCTTTACCCTTTTTGCTTTTATAATGTGTATAAAATAATAGTCCCTGTTCTCCGAATTCTTTCAATAAAACAATGCGGCAATGTGGAGCATGATTAGCATCAACCGTTGCTAGACTCATTGCCGTTGGATCTTTTATGCTAGAAGTATTGACAGCTTGATCCATCCAATTAGTAAATTGATTGAAAGGTGAGGAATGCATATCTTGTCTTGATAATGGGTTGGCATCATAATCTCTGCGTTCTTGGTGTAAATCTCTATTCGGCATAAAAATCCTTGCTATCTTTTAGTGTTTTTATTAGAGTAAAGCATAGCAGAATTTCTTATTAAATATCCAAAAGGTTGGTAACTACCAACCAAATTACAGTAACGGCTCAGATTGCCTCTAAAATCTTCAAGTTCAAGGCAAAAAATGTGAATTTACAAGTGTAAATGTCCATTTTTCAACGCAGAAATTGATGATTTTAGAGGTGAGCTGGGTCGTTACAAAGGTTGACCGTGTGGCTGAACAATATAATGCTTCTGAAATTGAAGTCTTAACCGGCTTAGATCCCGTTAAAAAACGTCCAGGAATGTACACAGATACAACAAGACCAAATCATTTAGCCCAAGAAGTCATAGATAATTCCGTCGATGAGGCTATTGCTGGCTTTGCAACGAAAATCACGGTTATTCATCATCAAGATGGTTCCATGTCAATTGAAGACGACGGGAGGGGAATGCCAGTTGATATTCACCCAGAACAAGGCGTATCTGGTGTTGAAGTTATTTTGACTAAGTTACATGCAGGTGGAAAATTTTCCAATAAAGCTTACTCTTTTGCAGGAGGATTACACGGGGTTGGTATTTCAGTGGTAAATGCACTTTCTTCTCAGGTTGAAATTGAAATAAAACGAGATGGTAAATTACATAAAATTACCTTTTCAGATGGTGACATTGTAAGCCCTTTAGAGGTTATTGGCAAAGTTGGTAAAAAAAATACAGGTACGCTACTACGATTTTGGCCAAATACAAAATATTTTGACTCTGCAAAATTTGCACTTTCTAAACTAATTCATTTATTGCGAGCTAAAGCCGTAATGAGCTCTGGTTTACAGGTTACTTTTACAGATGAAGTAAAGAACGAGACCTGTGTTTGGTGTTATGAAGATGGTTTACGAGATTATTTAAATCAATCTTTAGAAGGTTTAGACCGAGTGCCAATAGAGAGTTATCATGGCGATATTCAAGCTGAGAATGAGGGGGTCGCTTGGGCGATGGCTTGGTTATTAGAGCCAACAACAGCCCCAGTTTTAGAAAGCTATGTGAATCTTATCCCAACACCACAAGGTGGAACCCATGTTAATGGATTAAGGGCAGGCACCACCGAAGCAATTAAAGAATTTTGTGAGTTTAGAAATCTTTTGCCAAGAGGGATTAAAGTTACGCCTGAGGATGTTTGGCAAAATGTGAGTTTTGTTTTATCAGCAAAATTAAGAGAGCCTCAGTTTGCAGGGCAAACCAAAGAAAGGCTATCCTCCCGTGAATGTGTTCCCTTTATTTCAGGTGTGGTGAAAGACAATTTTAGTCTATGGTTAAATCAACATACCGAGATTGCGGAAAAAATTGCTGAAGTCGTGATTAATAATGCACAAAACAGAAATCGAAAGGCTAAAAAAGTAACGCGTAAAAAAATAACGTCTGGTCCTGCTTTGCCAGGGAAATTAGCTGATTGTACAGAGTCTGATATCAGTCTAACGGAGCTTTTTTTGGTGGAAGGAGATTCAGCTGGAGGCTCTGCAAAGCAAGCGCGTGATAAAACTTTTCAAGCCATTATGGCGTTGCGGGGAAAAATACTGAATTCATGGGAAGTTGATTCAAGCCAAGTATTAGCATCACAAGAAATTCATGATATCAGTGTCGCAATCGGCGTCGATCCCGCCTCTGAAGATATTTCTGGATTGCGTTATGGAAAGGTTTGTGTATTGGCTGATGCTGATTCAGACGGTGCCCATATTGCCACCTTGATTTGTGCCTTATTTGTAAAACACTTCCCTACCCTAGTTGAAAAAGGGCATGTGTATATTGCGATGCCACCTCTATATCGAGTCGATGTTGGCAAAAAAGTGTTTTATGCGCTTGATGAAGCAGAAAGAGAAGGAATTCTAGACAGAATTGAAGCAGAAAAAATGCCTGGTAAAATTCAAGTAACTCGTTTTAAAGGATTGGGGGAAATGAATCCATCTCAATTAAGGGAGACAACCATGTTACCAGCATCAAGACGGTTAGTGCAATTGAGTTTAGATGCTGAAATATCTATACCAATAATGGATATGTTACTAGCTAAAAAACGCTCAGCAGATAGAAAAAGTTGGTTAGAAGAAAAAGGAGATCTTGCAGAAATTTAAAAATATGTACTTTGGTACAATATGGTTAAGTATTTTTACTGGTATAATACTAAATTGAGTCAAGGCCAAACAATGTTTAATCTTAATTTTGTGCGGAAAGTTACAGGTATCTTGTTTTTTTAAGGTATGGCTGAATTATGAACTCATTTTTTAATTTAAAAGGTAAATATTATGAATATTTTAAAAACTTTACTTGTAGCTTCTCTTTTTACTGCTACGACTAGTGCTAGTGCTTTGACTGTTGATTTTGATGTGTTTAATGGAAGTTCGGTCTATGGTTCTGGTTCATTTACTGGTAATGACATGAATTCAGATAATCTTTTAACTTTTAGCGAATTAGATGTTTTTTCATTTGTGAGTACTGGATATGGGCATAATGTTTCATTAGGCGATTTAGTTGATACGGGTGATTTTGATATTACTAATACTAACTGGATTGCTAATGGTGTTAGTTGGTCTGGTAATCCTGATGATGCGTTCTTTACTTGGAATAATCGTAATAATTCGGTAAATTCTACTTGGGCTACGGTTATAACCTCAGCCGTTCCAGAACCTTCAACCTACGCATTGATGTTTGGTGGTCTTGGATTAGTTGGTTTAATGGCAGCACGTCGTCGTAAGCAAGCTTAAATTTAAAACAAACTTCGTTTTAAATACAAAAAAGCCACATCGAGTTTACTTGATGTGGCTTTTTTTGTAACGATGGTTCATAACTATAATTTGTTTTTATTTCGCTTCTGGTATATCGCATTGTTTTGTAATCATGCATAACGGGCAAAAATTTGTTAAGCCCGCTATCAGTGGAATTGCTCCAAGATAAAACCATGGGTTTCCAGAGTATACGCCATAGGCAATCAATGCGCTTCCAACTACAATCCTAAAAGGTCTGCAAAAAGCTCTTATTTTAATAACATTCATAATATTTCCTTTTTTGTTTACTGTTGAATGTTTTTTTTAAAAAAACACCAGGGGGGGGGGAAGAAATATGCATTTTACTCTATAATACTAATATGGGTATAAAAAATATTGATTCCTTGAGTGATTTAATAATAGGAACAGGTACTAATTTAGTTATTAAGTGTTTCCTTAACCAGGGTGTTGGTGTATAAACTTCTTGATTTCACC
>CAYUHO010000020.1:0-15551 GCA_964444445.1 uncultured Piscirickettsiaceae bacterium
TCAAGGTCGACAGAATAGGTACCATCACCATTATCAATAATTACCATCGAATTAGCATTATGTAATTCATAAGGAACACCAATTGTCAGCATATGCTCACCGACTTCAAATCTGGCGATACCAGCATCAAAATCCCAGCTCCAAGCCTGTCTATTATTTGCCATTCCCATGAAATTAGCTGGACTATTGGGATCGTAAATAATACCGTCACTATCAGAACCTTGAGGTAGATTATGTGCGTAAGCTATCATCTGGTAATCGCCTTCATATTGACCAGTAAGACCTGCGGTACCAGCTTGTACTATAGCTATTTTCAGCACTAATAGGGTTACAATTAACAAATTTTTCACAATAAACTACCTTAAACTTAAACGTAAAATCAATACCTTACCCCCCTAAAGGAATAACAGAAAGATTAGATTATCATTCTTTAATACGATTAACCAATTAAAAAACTTAATGATTCTTTTTTCTATTAATTTATTAGGAAAGTTAAGTAAAAAAAAAGCCGAATTTTCATTAATGAAAATTCGGCTTTTAAGAATGTGGTAGCGGGGGCTGGATTTGAACCAACGACCTTCGGGTTATGAGCCCGACGAGCTACCAAGCTGCTCCACCCCGCGTCAATTTGATGTGGCGTATTATATAGGCTTGTTAGCTTTTTGCAAGCGATATTTTAAAATAGTTTTAATAAAAAAACGCACATACTTAAATTGATGAAATTCATTGAAATTTTTCTTAGAAAAAAGCTAAGAAAGCTTAATAAAACTTCTTAAATTATAGCGATAGATAAAACCAGGAAACGAAAAAATAGCGAACATAAACAAGTTGATAGCATAAAATTCCCATTCTTGAGTTTTTACATGCCCCATGACTTTCTGTTCTAACTGATAGCTTATGATTGCCATTAGCATAAAGTAGGTAGACCATTCAATTAGGTTGACCCAAAACGATTTTTCAGCGACTTTAATGAAGATAAAGAGTCGCTGCCCAAGAATCCACGGTATATTGGCTAGCACTATTGATGTTATAAGTAGCAAATTTACAGCGTTATCAACTGACATTTCTATTTCCTGCTACAGACTATTGTATGCAAGCTCAATCAGGGATGATGGTAATACACCAAGCACTAAAAGGAGGATTGCGACAAAACTAACCGTTAAAGTTAATTGTGAATTGACAGGTTCAATTTTTGTTTTATCTTCTGCTTCATCAAAATACATTGCTTTAACAACTTTCAGATAGTAGTAGGTGCTGATTACAGCAGTCAATACGGCAAACACTGCTAACCAAACAAATCCGGCTTCAACTACTTCTTCAATTACTAGAATTTTTGCATAGAACCCGATAAACGGTGGAATACCTGCCATTGAGAACATGACGAAAACAAACATTAGTGCTAACCACGGGTTTCTAGCATTTAAACCATTAAAGTCTGTAATCTTGTCAAATTCAGTTCCAACACGAGCAAAGGCAACAATCATACCAAAACCTGCAACTCCTGTGACAGCATAAACGATAGTATAGAACATGGCTGCTGAATATCCATCTGGGTTGGCAGCGATCATTCCTAATAGAATAAATCCGATGTGCCCTATCCCTGAAAAAGCTAGCATTCTTTTTAGGTTTTCTTGCACGATGGCTGCAACTGCTCCTACGGTTAAAGACAAAACCGATAACATAATCAACAGCACTTGCCAGTCATTAACTAGACCTGGCATTGCTTCAACAAGTATCCTGTATGTCATCGCAAAAGCGGCTAATTTTGGCGCAGTCCCCATATATAAGGTAACTGCAGTAGGTGCACCTTGATAGACATCTGGAACCCACATGTGGAATGGAACCGCACCAAGTTTAAATGCAAGCCCGATAATCACAAAGACTAAACCAAATGCGAGTACTGTTTTATCTGCTTTACCTGCTTCTATAATCGCTGCCATGGTGTCGAATTGCATTGTACCTGTTGCACCATATACCATTGAGAAACCGTAAAGTAGCATCCCAGTTGCTAGTGCGCCCAGTACGAAATATTTCATGGCAGATTCTAGTGACTCACGATGATCTTTACGCATGGCAATCATGGCATAGAGTGCAAGCGACATGATTTCTAACCCTAAGTACATGGTAATAAAATTATAGGCAGATATCATCACGAACATACCAAGCACACCGTATAGACCTAATGTGAAGTATTCACCACGGTAAAAGCCTTTTTGTAATAGGTATTCTCTAGAAAAGAGGAACACTGCAATGGTGATCCCCACTGCGAATAACTTGAGTATGTCACCAAAATTATCACGAACAAAGCTGCCATTAAAGGTAATCGTTTGCTCCGTTGCGAAACTCATAATAATTAATGCTCCAACAATGAGCAAAATTGCTTGGGTGACGTAATAGGTAGCCGACTGGTAACGTTTTTCCCAAATTGAATCTGCCACAAGTAGCAGAGAAGTTAACGTCAACAGGACAATCTCTGGTATCGCTGGGGCAAAGTCTGGTATTACAAAATTCATATTCTTAACTTACCTATTTAAATTTCTCTAAAGTTTTGATGTTGTTGCTTGCTCAAGCAAATTAGCAACTGATGTATGCATGACTTCTAAAAACGGTGCTGGGTAAAAACCTACAAAGATAACCGCAAATGCAAGAATACTCATAATAGCAAACTCTCGTTTATTTAAGTCTTCAAGTTTTTCTACATTATCATTTGCAACCGCACCAAAATAAACGCGTTTAATCATCCAAAGGGTATAACCAGCACCGATAATCAATGTTGTAGCAGCAATAATTCCGTACCATACATCAGCTTTAAAGGCTGCAAGTATGACCATAAACTCCCCGACAAATCCTGATGTACCAGGTAGTCCAGAGTTTGCCATTGCAAAGAGTACCGCAAAAACAGCAAACCAAGGCATTTTATTCACGACCCCACCATAGGCACTGATTTCTCGTGTGTGCATTCGGTCATATAGCACACCAATCATCAAGAACATTCCCCCAGAGATAAATCCGTGAGAAATCATTTGAATCATGGCACCTTCCATCCCCAGTGCTGCACCTTTCATATCACCAGAGTTTTGGATAATGTCATATACTAGGAACATACCTAAGGTCACAAATCCCATGTGCGAGATAGATGAATATGCAACCAGTTTTTTCATATCAGTTTGAACCAGTGCAACTATCCCAATATAGAAAATCGCAATCAGGGACAACACAATCACCAACCAGTCAAGCGTCATTGCGGCATCAGGAGTAATCGGTAAGCTGAAACGAACAAAGCCGTAACCCCCCATCTTCAACATGATTGCAGCAAGAACAACAGAACCCGCTGTTGGTGCCTGTACGTGCGCATCAGGTAGCCAGGTATGTACTGGGAACATCGGAACTTTTACCGCAAATGCAATTAGGAATGCAAGGAAAATCAGAACCTGTGCCGTCATACCAAGGTGCATTGCGTGGAACTCTAAGATTGAGAAACTTCCTGATTGGTAGTACATATACAAAAAGGCAACCAACATAAATACCGAGCCAAAAAAGGTATAAAGGAAGAACTTCATCGTGGCATAAATACGATCTACCCCACCCCATTTACCAATAACAATAAACATCGGAATCAACAACAATTCCCAGAATACGTAGAACAAAATAGAATCAAGTGCAACAAAGACGCCAACCATAACCCCACCCATTATCAGGAAGGCACCCATATATTGTTCAACACGTTCTTTAATTACTTCCCATGCAGAAGCTATAACTAGGATTTGTGTAAAGGTGGTTAAAAGCACTAGTGGCATGGACAAACCATCGACACCAAGGTGATAATAAATATTAAATTGTGGAATCCATGAAATTTTTTCTTCAAACTGCATGCTTGACACAGTTGTGTCAAAACCTGTCCAAAGCGGAATGGAAATATAGAAGGTAACAATCGTCGTAATCAGAGACAACCACTTCGCCAGCGAGGGTCTATCCCTTCCGACGAACAGAATAAGCATACCAGCAACGATGGGTAGCCAAATTAGAGTGGTTAAAATTGGAAAACCGAACATATTTTTATTACTTCCTTAAATTTCAGTACAGGGTATCAACAGGGTATTACTTACCAAAGTACCCATGCAAGCATGAATAACAGTGAGATTATCATCACGAATGCATAGTGATACAAGTAACCTGTTTGAGCTAATCTCATTGCCTGAGAACTGTTAAATACTGCCATAAAAGTGTTTTTAACCATACCAGTATCAATCATTTTAATATCAATTTTTTGGGTGAAATAATGACCGACTTTTTTAGTTCCCTCTTGGAAAACGATTTCATTAAAGCGGTCAAACCCGTAGGCATTATCAAGCATCCAATTGACTCTAGGTAGCCTTGCTTTAATTTTGCCAGGTAAATTAGGGAAGGCAATATAAAGAAGCCAAGCGAAGAACACACCAGATAAAGCAAACCAAACAGGTAGGGTAACTAGTGAGTGAGTAATCATTGCCCAAATTCCATGATAATGTTGGTCATAAATTTGACGAAGAACATCGTTTTCAGGGTGCATGGTTATAGCATCAGAGAAATAGGTTCCGGCAAAGACACCCTCGATTAATGGCATACCTAGAAGTACAGATGGGATTGCAAGCATTACAAGCGGTAAGGTAATAACCCAAGGTGATTCTTTTATTTCATGGGTTTTTACATACTCTGACTCTTCACCATGGAAAACAATAAAAAACATTCTGAAGCTGTAGAAGGCAGTTACGAACACCCCCATCAATAGCAGTGTAAATGCATAACTAGAACCAAAATTATCAGACGCTTCTATCGCCATCAAGATACTATCTTTGGAGAAGAAACCTGAGAAGCCTGGGAAACCAATCAGTGCTAATGAACCAATTGCTAATGACGCATAGGTAATTGGCATATATTTATACAAACCTCCCATCTTGCGAATATCTTGATGGTGATGCAAAGCGACAATAACTGAACCAGCCGACAGGAATAATAGTGCTTTAAAGAACGCGTGGGTTAATACATGGAACATTCCTGCAGCATAGGCTGACGCACCCAGTGCGGCAATCATATACCCAAGCTGAGAAAGTGTTGAGTAGGCAACAACACGTTTAATATCTTCTTGAATAATCCCAAGCATTCCCATCATAAACGCAGTGGTTGCACCGATAATCAAAATGGTACTGAGTGCGACTTCCGACATTTCGTATGCTGGTGACAACCTAGCAACCATAAAGATACCAGCTGTTACCATCGTTGCTGCATGGATTAAAGCAGAAATAGGTGTTGGACCTTCCATTGATTCTGGTAGCCATACATGTAAAGGCATCTGTGCTGATTTACCCATTGCCCCAACAAATAATAGCAAACACATTGCGGTAATCATTGACCATTCCGTTCCCGGGAAGAAACTAATCATGGTGTTTTCATGCTCTTTTAGACCTGCAAAAAATTCAGCATAATCTAAGGTATTGAAATACATATAAACAATCGCAATCCCAAGTAGGAAACCAAAGTCACCCACACGGTTAACGAGGAATGCTTTTAAGTTCGCTTGTATTGCTGATTCACGTTTCATATAGAAACCAATCAGTAGGTATGAAACTAGCCCGACCGCTTCCCAACCAAAGAAGAGTTGCAAGAAGTTATTTGCCATAACCAGTGACAACATTGAAAAGGTAAATAATGAAATGTAACTGAAAAAACGTTGGTAGTAGGCATTGTGATGATCATAGTCTTCATCGTGATCCATATAACCAATGGTATAGATATGAACCATGGTTGAAACAAATGTCACAACCAGCATCATAGTAGAGGACAAGCTATCTATTAGAAAACCAACTTCAAATTTAACCCCATCAGAAATCATCCAAGTATAAACAGAAGCATTATAAGGATCGTGCCCTGCTATATTAAATAACCAAAAATTATAGGCTGATAATACCGCTGCTAAACCAACGGCAGAAATTGCAATTCGGTGTGACAAAACTCGCCCAAGTTGACGACCGAATAGACCCGCCGCCATTGAACCAAATAAGGGTAGTAGGATGATCGTAATTAGAAGTAAGTGTAAATCCATCTGTAACTAACCTTTTAACGAATCTAAATCATCAACATTAATGCTCTTACGATTACGGAACACAAGTACGATGATTGCTAAACCAATTGCTGCTTCTGCAGCGGCAACTGTTAGTATGAAAAAAACGAGAATTTGTCCGGTTACATCATTTAAGTAATGAGAAAACGCAACCAAATTTGTATTAACTGCAAGTAACAGTAATTCAATTGACATCAATAGAATAATGACATTTTTTCGGTTTAGAAAAATACCAGCCATACTAATCATAAACAATAACGAGCCAAATATTAAATAGTCAGATAGAGCAATCATTTATCTTCGTCCTCGTTTTTAGACTTAACATCAGGTTCAACGACCGCATCCATTTTTATAATTTTAAAACGGTCATTGCGTTGTGTTTTAACTTGTTTATCAATATCTTGATATAAAACGACTTCAGGCGGTCGACGACGTAATGTAAGCGTAATCGCTGAAATAATACCAACTAACAGCAATACAGCAGCTAACACGAATGCATAAGCATGCTCCGTATAAAGTGGTACAGCTAACATGGCAGTATTACTAAAGTCCGCCGTCTTTGCTTCTGGGGAAGCTAGCTTATCGAGCCCATACCTATCAGGCCCTATCACCATATACATAATCGAAAATATTGCAATTGCAGTCAAAGCACCAAGTGGTAAGTACGCCGTAAACCCTTCTTTAATTTCAGATACATTAACATCTATCATCATAACCACGAAAACAAACATTACCATCAAGGCACCAACATAAATCAGAATAAGAACTAAGCCAAGGAACTCAGCTTGCGCAATAATCCAAACACCTGCTGTAGCAACAAAACCAAGTACCAACCACAAAGCTGCTCTGATAGGGTTTCTAGTACTAATCATTTTCAGGCCAGAAAAAACGGCTATTCCTGCTAGCATGTAAAATATAAACTGTATAAAACTCATCTATTCTCTCTTTTACCCCCCCCTGGTGATTTTTAGCTTAAAAATCACCAGGGGGGGGTAACATCCTAATTAATTATCGATATTTAGCGTCAGCGGCTCTATCTTCTGCAATTTGTTGCTCATGTTCATCACCAAAGGCAAGTAATCTATCTTTCGTTACAATACTCGGTCCACGCTCATGAAATTCATATTCAAATACACGTGTTTCAACGATCGCATCGACAGGACAAGACTCTTCACAGAAACCACAATAAATACACTTAAACATATCAATGTCATATTGTGTGGTTCTACGAGAGCCATCATCTCTTGCTTCAAATTCAATCGTAATCGCATTTGCAGGGCATACTGCTTCACATAATTTACAGGCGATACATCTTTCTTCACCGCTTTCGTAACGACGAAGTGCATGGTGTCCTCTAAATCTTGGCGAGATCGGTGTTTTTTCTTCTGGGTAGCGTACTGTAATTTTTTTAACAAACAGATACTTCCAAGTAACTGTCATCCCTTTAAACAACTCCAAAAGAGTAAAGGTTTTAAGTTGATGTTTTAAAAATTTAATTGTTGCTTTCATTTCTCAATCCCTCCTCTTCTAGGTAAACCATGGGGCAAGTTTAAAATATTCCATTAACATAACGACAAATACCCATACGATCGTTACTGGAATTAATACTTTCCATCCTAATCGCATGATTTGATCATAACGATATCTTGGGAAGGTGGCACGGAACCACAAGAATAAAAATAATAAGAAGGTAACTTTGATTACTATCCAAATAAAACCAGAAACCCAAGCAAACATTTCTTCTAAGTAAGGAATCCCTTCAAATGGCGATAACCAACCTCCCATGAACATAATTGCAGTCATGAATGAAATCAAAATCATCATTGCGTATTCGGCTAGGAAGAATACCGCAAATGCCATACCTGAATACTCTACGTGGAAACCAGCAACAATCTCTGACTCACCTTCTGCCACATCAAATGGCGCACGGTTTGTTTCAGCAAGACCTGAAATGAAATACACAACAAACATAGGCAGCAGAGGTATCCATAACCAGTGCCACATACCACCACGCTGAGCTTCAACGATTGCGGTTAGGTTCATACTGTCAGCGACCATTAACACGGTTACTAAAGCAAATCCCATTGCGATTTCATAAGAAATTTTTTGTGCTGAGGCACGCATCGCCCCTAAAAAAGCATATTTAGAGTTAGATGCCCAACCTGAAATAATGATTCCATAAACACCAATGGATGAAATTGCCAGTACATACAAGACGCCAGCATTGATATCAGAAACCACCACACCATCTTCATTAAATGGAATCACTGCCCAAGCTGCGATTGCAGGTGCTATTGCAAAAATCGGTGCCAGCACAAATAGGTACATGTTTGATTGAGAAGGTAAAATAATTTCCTTGTTCATCAATTTTAAGGCATCTGCTATCGGTTGCAACAACCCAACTGGACCAACCCTGTTAGGTCCCATACGAATCTGCATCCAACCAATAACACGACGTTCAGCCAAGGTTAAATAAGCAACTGCCAACATAACAGGCATGACAACAACAATTGCCTGTACCAATAAAGTAATTAAAATCGCTAACCAGTCAAAAACATAACCAGCTAGCCAAGCCTGTAACGCGTCAAACATTAACCAACCTCCTGTACTGGTACTTCAACAATAATAGAGTCTGAAACAGCTTGACTTGCTGTTTGTAGTGCTGGTGCTCTTCTAGAGATTGAATCAACATCATAGATAGAAACAATCGGTATTCTATCCGTTATAAGTTTCTTATTATCAATTTTAATATCTAACATCTCCAAGTCTAATTGCTGGGTATTCTCTACCACCTCTGCAAATACTTGATTGGAATGAGTATAGTCAAACCCATCAAGATTTAACATATTGCCTAGTACACGGAAAATTTTCCAAGCGGCCTTAGATTCACCTTTCGGCTCAACAGCCATTTTGAATGATTGTTTCGTGCCCATTGCATTAACGTAGGTTCCTGCCGTTTCAGCAAATGAAGCAATTGGTAAGAGAACGTCTGCATACTCTCTTTGTATTTCACTATCAAAAACGGAGAAGTTTAAAACAAACTCTGCTTTTTTCATGGCTTCAATCGCAAGGTCACCATTGGTCATATCTGATTCATGCTCTAACGACAGATTAATAAAAGCCTTCATGTCAGAAGAAAGCATTTGTTCAATATTCTTACCTTTTTCAGGTAAGAAATTAACCATATGCGCCCCTACATCATTAGCTGAAATAGGTAAAACACTCAGCTTAGCAGATGCCAAGTTTGCAATATCACTACTCAATTTTAAAATCTGAGCATATTGTGTATCCATTAGCGCAATTTGCCCAAGCATAACTGCAGTATTTTCACCCGTCTTTAATGAATTCGCGATATTTTTGTAAACACTGTCAATATTTTTGTTATCAGGTTCAGTCAATGCTTTTTTAATTAAGCCTAATTCCGCAACTAAATCGTCAGCGACAATTTCGTTACTCATTTCATAGTTCATTGCATACTTCTCAGGATTAACCGATGAAATTTCTTTTCCTGAAATCTGTGCTTTACGTAAACGATGATTCAACATTGGCAGCTCATGACGCATATAAGAACCGACTAACAAAGTCGAATCTAACTGCTCTACTTCTTCAAAAGAATGGTTAAGCCCTGGCTTTATAAAGCCATGAGAATCTAAACTGAAATCTTGTTGGCGCAAACGCGTATCAAGGTTATTAATACCAAGCCCTTTACTTAGTTTCTGTAATAAATAAAGTTCTTCTAATGTCGCTGTTGCCGCTGCTAAGACACCAAAACTACTTGAATTTTCAGCATAGTGTTTCATTTTTTCAGCTGAAAATTCGAGTGCGGTTTCCCAGTCCACCTGGCGCCACTGTCCATTTTCTTTAATCATTGGAACAGTTAATCTATCTTCACTGTTAATCCCTTCATAAGCGAATCTATCTCTGTCAGAAATCCAAATTTCATTAATAGATTCTTTATCTCCAGGCACAACTCTCTTTATTTCATCAGCTTTAGAGTGCAAAATAATATGCGATCCCACACTATCATGTGGAGAGATGCCTCGATGAGACTTCAATTCCCATGGACGAGCAGAATAACGATAAGGTTTAGAGGTTAATGCTCCAACAGGACATAAATCTATCATGTTGCCCGACATTTCAGAGGTAACAGAGTTTTCAATATAGGTTCCGATTTCCATCCACTCACTACGACCAGTTGACCCCATCTCCATGATTCCACCAATTTCTTGGCCAAAACGAACACAGCGAGTACAGTGAATACAACGTGTCATATCCGTACTAATCAAAGCACCGATATTTTTATCACCAACCACACGTTTTGCTTCCGTAAATCTTGAGACATCATCACCATACTGCATTGCAACATCTTGTAGTTCACACTCTCCACCTTGGTCACAAATTGGGCAGTCAAGCGGGTGGTTAATCAACAAAAATTCCATCACTGATTTTTGAGCGGAAAGAGCTTTTGCTGATTTTGTCTGAACTTTCATTCCATCAGTTATAGGTGTAGCACACGCTGGCAGCGCTTTAGGCGCACCTTCTACTTCAACCAAGCACATACGACAGTTTGCCGCAATCGACAGTTTCTTGTGGTAGCAGAAACGAGGAATGGCAATTTCAGCATCATCAGCAACATCAATCAACATGTCACCTTCATGAGCTTCTATTACTTGTCCGTTTATCTCAATTTTAACCATAATTCTAAAACCTAAAAACCTGTTAATACAATATTCAATCTACAAGGTAAACTACACTCGATCAAAAATACTGCACCCATGCTCTATATAATGTTGAAATTCATGTTCGTAATGTTCTAAAAAACTATCTACAGGTATGGTTGCAGCATCACCTAGCCCACAAATAACTTTACCCATAATTTTGCCTGACACTTCTTTTAATAACTGAATGTCTTCTGGACGCCCTTTACCTTGGCGGATTCGATGTACAACACGATACATCCAACCTGTTCCTTCACGACATGGGGTACATTGTCCACATGACTCGTCGTAATAGAACCAAGTCAATCTCTCCAACGCTTTAACCATGTCAGTATGGTCATCAAGTACCATTAAAGACCCCGCGCCTAAAAAAGAACCTGCCTTAGCAATGGAGTCGTAATCCATTGTCATGCCTTCAGTATTTTCTGCAGGAATAACAGCTGTTGATGAACCACCAGGGATGATTGCTTTCATCTTACGGTTCTTCCACATGCCACCACAAAGTTCCATCAGGTCAGCAAAAGGCGTCCCCATTCTAATTTCATAGGCTCCTGGCTTGTTAATATGGCCTGAAACTGCATAACACTTTGTTCCGCCAGCGTTCTTAACCCCTAAGTCAGAGAACCATTTTCCACCCTTCGCTAAAATCATTGGAATGGAAGCTAAGGTTTCAGTGTTATTAATTGTCGTTGGCTTTCCAAATAAACCAAAACTGGCTGGAAAAGGAGGCTTAAATCTCGGCTGACCCTTCTTACCTTCAATTGATTCAAGTAGCGCGGTTTCTTCACCGCAAATATAGGCGCCACCACCAAGGTGAGCGTACAAATCGAAGTCCCAACCTGACCCGAGAATATCTTTACCCAATAAACCATGTTCTCTAGCTTGGTCTATCGCGCCCGTAAAACGCTTATAAGGTTCCCAGAATTCACCACGGATATAGTTGTATCCTGCACAAGCACCAATAACATACCCTGCAATCATCATTCCCTCAACCAACTGGTGAGGATTAAAGCGCATAATATCTCTGTCCTTGAAGGTCCCTGGCTCAGATTCATCTGAATTACAAACAATATATTTAGGACCTGGTGCATGGCGATTCATAAAGCTCCACTTTAAACCGGTTGGAAAACCAGCACCACCACGACCACGAATATTAGAAGCCTTAACTTCTTCTATAATTTCTGTAGGCGATAAATCACCTGCAAGTATTTTCTTCCATATCTGATATCCACCATTATCTAAATAGGTTTGGATATCCCATGAATTTTCAAGGTCTTTAATACGATAACAACATTCGTTTTGAATAACTTCAGCCATGCTTATTCCAAATCATCCAAAATTTTATCAACCGAATCTTCGGTTAAATTTTCATAGTATGTCTTCCCAATCCACATCATTGGTGCACCTCCACAAGCCCCGGCACACTCAACCTTACGAACAGAGAACTTACCATCTGGCGATACTTCTCCAGTTCCAGATACTTGAATTTTTTTCTGAATATGCTCAAGTAGCTCATCAGACCCACGTAACATACAAGATAAATTTGTACATAAACAGATTTGATGTCTTCCTACAGGCTTATGCTGATACATTGAATAAAAAGTCGCAACTTCATAAGCTTCAATTGGTCGCACATTAAGATATTCAGCAACTTGATCCATCAATTCTGTTGTTAAATAACCATTACTTGTTTCTTGTACGATTCTCAATGCTGGCATCAAGGCAGATTTACGGTTTTCTGCAGGGTAGTGGGAAATCCAACGATCAATTCTTTCCTTTACTTCACCCTGAATGACATTTGTCTTAAGTTCCTGTGAGAGATCAGTAACAAGTTCTTGATTAGTTTCACTCATCTATCAACCTCCCCAAATACAATATCTTGTGTACCTATAATTGAAACCACATCAGCAATCATGTGCCCTTTAACCATTTCATCTAAAGAAGCTAAATGAGAAAAACCAGGCGCTCGAACTTTCATTCGATAAGGTTTATTGGCACCATCTGAAACCATATAAATTCCAAACTCACCTTTAGGATGTTCTACAGCGCTATATATCTCACCTGTTGGAATCGTGTAGCCTTCTGTAAACAATTTAAAGTGTTTAATTAAAGATTCCATATTCGTTTTTGTGTCTTCTCTGCTTGGTGGCGCAACCCTTACATCAGAACTCATTACGGGCCCTGGGTTCTTATTTAGCCAGTCAACACATTGCTTAATAATTTTATTAGACTCGCGCATTTCTTGTACACGAACCAAGTAACGATCATAGCAATCACCTGTAACACCAACAGGAATATCAAAGTCCATCTTGTCATAAACTTCATAAGGTTGCTGTTTACGTAAGTCCCAAGCGAAACCTGACCCCCTTAACATCGGACCAGTAAAACCTAACTGTAAGGCGCGTTCAGGTGAAACAATACCAATATCAACTGTTCTTTGCTTCCAAATTCTGTTATCAGTTAGTAGCGTTTCATATTCATCTACATAACCGGGAAAACGCTCGGTAAACGATTCAATAAAATCCAACAAAGTCCCTTCACGAATCTCATTTAACTTATCTAGTTTTTTACCCGAGTGCCACTTAGACTCTTTATGCTTTGGCATACTATCTGGCAAATCTCTATAGACACCACCTGGACGATAATACGTAGCATGCATACGTGCACCTGATACAGCCTCATAACAATCCATCAAGTCTTCACGCTCACGAAAAGCATATAAGAAAATTGTCATCGCACCAATATCAAGGGCATGCGCACCCAACCACATTAGGTGATTAAGTATTCGGGTTATTTCATCAAACATAACGCGAATATACTGTGCTCTTTCGGGTACTTCAACATCCAGCATTTTTTCAATTGCCATAACATAAGCATGTTCATTTGCCATCATGGAAACATAATCCAGACGATCCATATAACCGATCGATTGATTATAAGGCTTATACTCTGCTAACTTTTCTGTCCCACGATGCAACAATCCTATATGAGGATCAGAACGAACAATCGTTTCACCATCTAACTCAAGAACAAGACGTAAAACCCCATGTGCAGAAGGGTGCTGTGGTCCAAAGTTAAGTGTGTAGTTTCTAATCTCTGACATAAATTACTTCCTATGCATCCTGCTCAGCATTATCATTTTTTGCAATTTTATCTTCACGAATAACTCGTGGCACATTGACTCTATTTTCAATTTCCACAGGACTATATACAACTCGTCCCTTTTCATTGTCGTATCGCATTTCAACTTCACCAACCAATGGAAAATCTTTTCGTAAAGGATGACCAATAAAACCGTAATCCGTAAGAATTCGTCTTAAATCTGGGTGACCTTCGTAGATTATTCCATATAAATCAAAGGATTCTCTCTCAAACCAATCAGAACAGCTCCATACAGATACAACAGATGGAACAATTGGCATACTCGTATCTTCTGGAAAAACTTTTACTCGTAATCGAATATTCTTTTCGACGGATAAAAGATGATATACAGAAGCAAATCTTCTTGGCTTCAATAAGTCAGCATCAACTTCCTCTTCTGCAAAGTCAAATATTCCACGACTAAACCCTTGATTTACCGCTTTCTTTGATTCCCAATTAGTCTGCCCGTAGCTTAAATAATCAATACCACAAATATCAATTAACAAATCAAATTTAAGCTCATTTTTTAATAAATTAAAATTTTCAAGTGCATTATGAGGTGACAACTCAATCGTTAACTCTCCGTTATTCAATGTAGCGTTTAAAGCAGCCGAACCCAAAATATTATTAATATTTATTTGTAAGTCTAATACAGATTGTTTCATAATAATTCACCTATACCTAACGAGCAATCGTACTGGTACGTTTAATCTTTTTCTGCAACTGAATAATCCCATACAAAAGAGCCTCTGCAGTAGGCGGACATCCTGGCACATAAATATCAACAGGTACAATACGATCACACCCTCTTACAACAGAATAAGAATAATGATAATATCCTCCACCATTGGCACATGACCCCATCGAAATAACCCATCTAGGCTCAGCCATTTGGTCATATACCTTACGCAAAGCAGGCGCCATTTTATTCACTAATGTTCCTGCAACGACCATTACATCAGACTGTCTAGGACTCGGTCTAAAAATAATACCAAACCTATCTAAATCATAACGCGAAGCACCTGCTTGCATCATCTCTACTGCGCAACAAGCAAGACCAAATGTCATAGGCCACAATGAGCCAGTTCTAGCCCAATTAATTAATTTATCAGCGGAGGTTGTTACAATACTCTCTTTTAGGGCACCTTCTATTCCCATTCAAGTGCTCCTTTATTCCACTCGTAAATAAAACCAACCACCAACAAGGATAAAAAAGCAGCCATTGCAAGCAATCCAAATGTACCAACTTCTTCTAGTACAATTGCCCAAGGGAACAGAAACGCAATTTCCAAATCAAAAATAATAAACAGGATAGCAACAAGATAGAAGCGAACATCAAACTTCATACGAGAATCTTCAAATGCTTCAAAACCACACTCATAAGGAGAATCCTTTTCTGAATCTGGTTTTTGGGGTCCCAGTAAATAACCAATCAACATAGGACCTATACCAAAGAACAAGCCTAACGCGATAAACACCAATACTGGTAAATAATTTTCTAGCATAGGTCTTAACCTCTTTCAACCTAAAACCATGACCGAAATCATGAGATTTTTAAAATTTACACACCGCCTCTTTTAAACTCTGGACGGTTA
>CAYUHO010000021.1:0-15429 GCA_964444445.1 uncultured Piscirickettsiaceae bacterium
AATTGATGGGCTATAAGTCCACGCAGAATTTCAATCAGTTGTTAAGCGTCTCCTTAATAAACAATCTTATTGCTTATTAATAATTCTTATCAAATACTAGTAAGTATTAGCATTTGCTAATATTGGGTTTATGGTTCGTATTCTAGAGATTTTTTTAAAAAATCTAACTCATAAAATTAATTTCAAGGTATAAGTTTTTTTATAAGTGGCTTGATGCTTGAATATTAGGTGAAGGTTTGCGGGAAAAGCCTTATCTAAATCGTCAAAAATGCTGGAATGGTTACTAAATACTTGAGTGTCTCTTTTATAGGGGTTATTTAAGGTTACTTTTACCAAGATGATGTGCTAACATAGTTTTTCAAATTTATTCTTAATCTTAATGGAGAACAAAAAAGTGGCTAAAGCTTTACCGATTCAAGATCCTTATTTAAATGCATTGCGCAAAGAAAAAATCAGTGTTGCGATTTACCTTGTAAATGGTGTTAAGTTGCAAGGACAAGTTGATTCTTTTGACCAATTTGTGGTGCTGTTAAAAAGTAATGTAACTCAGATGGTTTATAAGCATGCGATTTCAACAATTGTGCCTGCTCGCGAGCCTAAAGATTATGACAAGGTTGCGCCTGCTAAAGAAGAATGATAGCAATCCCTGTTTCTAAAACATCCTTTGAAAATATTATTTTATTGACAATTGCTGGCTGCTAACGAATGGAATTATTTGGCAAGCTAGAACGGCAAGAAATTGAAAAATCAATTCTTGTCCATGTTGACTTTTATCATGAATCCGACCGTGAAATCCTTGAAGAGTTCTATGAGCTAGTTGATTCTGCAGGGGCAGAAGTCTGCGAGCTTATTACCACTAAACGCCAGTCTCCAGACCCTAAATTCTTTATCGGTAAAGGTAAGGTTGAAGAGATAAAACAAGCCGTTGATTTGTATGAAGCTGATGTGGTGATTGTGAATCATGCGCTCAGCCCTTCGCAAGAAAGAAACTTGAGTGAATTATTAGACTGTCAGGTGCTTGATCGAGTCGGTTTGATTTTGGATATTTTTGCTCAGCGTGCTAGATCGCATGAAGGAAAGTTACAGGTTGAGTTGGCGTTGCTGAAAAGAATGTCTACGCGTTTGGTTAAGGGTTGGACACACCTTGATAGACAGGGCGGAATCGGGGCAAGAGGACCTGGAGAAACGCAATTAGAAACGGATAGACGTTTAATTCAAGGCAAAATAAAGCAACTTGAAAATCGAATTGTTAAGGTCAGGTCTCAACGTCAACTTGGGCGTAAATCTAGAAAGAAATCAGAATTACCAACCATTACGATTGTGGGTTATACCAATGCAGGTAAATCAACCCTTTTTAATCAAATGACTAAAGCGGATGTTTATGCTGAAGATAGGTTGTTTGCAACGCTCGATTCTACTTTAAGAAAGGTTCATCTTCCTGGCGCAGGCAAGGTTATCTTTGCAGATACGGTTGGTTTTATTCGTCATATTCCACATGATCTTGTTGCGGCGTTTAAATCAACCTTGGAAGAAACTAGTGAAGCAGACTTGTTAATTCATTTGGTTGATGCGGCAGACCCACATCGCGCCGAAAAAATTGATGATGTGATTGATGTCATTGAGGAAGTGGGTGCGGAGTCCGTTCCTCAATTATTAGTCTATAACAAAATAGATGCACTTGAATCTGCGGTTCAACCTCATGTTGATTTTAATGAGGATAACATTCCATATCGCATATGGATTTCGGCTCAAGAAAACCAGGGTATTGATTTGTTACTTGATGCAGTGGCAAGCTTTTTTAGAGGCAGTTTTGTCACGGTTGAAATTGAACTGGATGTGCTGGCAGGTAAAAAAAGGGCAGAGCTTTATACCTTGGGAACAATCTTAAATGAGCGTTTTGCTGATAACGGTAATAGCTTGTTTATAATGAGTTTAACCAATAAAGAGTGGGAATTGGTTCAGAGTTGGCAGGAAGTTGTTCGGTCTCGAATAAAAAAATTAATAAATAATAAGATTATTTAATGACTTTTTGTCTTATAAAATTTAAAATAACGAATTAACTTTTTTTAAAAAAATCTGGAGAGAATAATGGCATGGAATGAGCCAGGAAAACCTGGGCAAGATCCTTGGGGTAGTGGAAACAACTCTAATGGAAATAAGCCTGAAAGACCTAATAAACCTAAAAGGTCAAATGAACCAGACTTAGAGGAAATACTTAAAAAAGTACAAAAATTCTTTGGTGGTAATGGTAATAACTCAGACGATGGCTTGAGTAAGAAAAGCTATTCAGTTATTGGGTTAGTTGTTTTAGTCTTATGGTTGCTGAGTGGTCTTTATCAGGTTGACTCTCCTGAACGTGGTGTTGTTAAACGTTTTGGTGCATTTACTGAACAAACAACAGCGGGTTTACACTGGCATATTCCTTGGCCGATTGAAACAAAAACAATTGTTAATGTGGACAGAATTCGTACCGCTGAAATAGGCTATCGTTCTGATGCCCGTAATCGTAATGGAACGGTTCCTTCTGAAGCCTTGATGCTTTCAAAGGATGAAAATATCGTTGATATTAAAATTGCGGTACAGTACCAAGTATCTGATGTTAAAAAGTATTTGTATGCGATTTCTGATCCTGATGTGACTTTACGTGCATTAACTGAATCTGCATTGCGTGAAACGGTTGGTAAAAATACGATGGGCTTTGTTTTAACTGAGGGTCGAGATCAAGTTGTGACTAAGGTTAAAGCACTTACTCAGGCAAAACTTGATGCTTATGATACTGGTTTAATCGTGACTTCTTTGAACTTACAAGATGCACAGCCACCTGAGCAAGTTCAGGGTGCTTTTGCTGATGTAGTTAAGGCGCGTGAGGATAAAGAGCGTTTAATCAATGAAGCAGAAGCTTATGCTAATGACATCTTGCCAAAAGCAAGAGGGCAAGCAGCAAGACAACTTGAAGAAGCAAGAGCTTATTATGATTCTGTGATTGCGAGAGCAACGGGTCAGGCAAGTCGTTTTGACAGTGTTTTAGTTGAGTATAAAAAAGCACCGAAAGTGACTAGAGAAAGATTGTATCTAGAAGCAATCACAAATGTATTTGGTTCAACCTCTAAAATATTTGTTGGTTCTGAAAGTGGTACTAACTTACTTTATCTTCCATTAGATAAGATGATGGGGGGGCAACAGGCTACAGTTCCATTTAATCAACAGTCTTCTGTCTCAACAAGTAGCACAAGTACAGCACCTGCGCCTAATCGTGTAGATACAGGAAGTAATGCAAGGACTGGTAATATCCGTGAATTTTTAAGAAATAGGGAGCTTCGTTAAATGACTACTATTTTATCGATTGTTTTAGCAGCAATTTTATTTTTAGGTAGCAGTATTTTATATACTGTGCAGGAAGGAAATACGGGACTTGTTTTTAGATTTGGTGAAATCGTTGAAGAGAATATTCAACCAGGATTACACTTTAAAATGCCTTTCGTGAACAACGTTAAGCATTTTGATGCACGTTTACAAACGTTAGATGCCGCGCCAGAGCGTTATTTAACAAGTGAAAAGAAAAACTTAAATGTTGACTCTTTTGTTAAGTGGCGTATTTCTAATGCGAAAAAGTTCTATATTACGATGAACGGTGATATTCGTTTAGCGAATATGCGTTTAGCACAAATCATTAAAGATGGATTGCGTGCTGAATTTGGAACAAGAACCGTACAGGAAGTTATTTCTCAAGATCGTAACTTAATTGTTGAAGAAATTAAGAAAAATACTGAAAAGTCGGTTTCTTCGTTTGGGATTGATATTGTAGATGTACAAATTAAACGTGTAGATTTACCGCAAGATATTAATGAAACGGTTTATAGAAGAATGGCAGCAGAACGTAATAGGGTTGCAAACGACCTGCGTTCACAAGGGTCTGAGGCAGCTGAGAGAATTCGAGCAGATGCTGATAGACAAAGAACGGTTATTAGTTCGGATGCCTTTAGAGATGCAGAAAAAATTCGTGGGGAGGCCGATGGTAAAACCACAGAGATTTATGCTGCCGCTTACTCTAAAGATGCTGAATTTTATGCTTTTTATCAAAGTTTAAATGCCTATCAAACATCATTTAGTCAAAAGTCTGATGTGATGGTTGTTGACCCGAAATCAGACTTCTTTAAGTACTTTAATAAACAGCAGTAGTTAAATTTTAAAAGGTGGCTTTTGCCACCTTTTTTATGAAGTCTAGCAGCTTGTCGGGTTTAAACGATCGAAGCGAAAAAAAAGCTGGTTTGAGGCAGTTTTTATTCAATTTTGAGGCGAATAGTTCGCTATTTAACGAGAAGTTGAATAAAAAATGACCAAATCCAGCTCTTTTTGCAGCCGATTGGCTTAAATCCGACAGGCTGCTAGGTAGGGAGTTACCCTTGTACGAAAATTTATTCTTTGCAACGGTTGCTTTAGTTTTTATCTTTGAAGGTATTTTGCCTTTTGTTTTTCCACAGTTTTGGAAAAAGATGATGACTCAAGCAGTAGAGCAGGATGAAAAGAGTCTGAGAACGATGGGATTTATTAGCATCACCATCGGTATGATTATTTTATATATATTGGAGACCTTTGCACCCTAAAGGGCATAAACACAAGACTAATCACGACTAGAAATTGCTATATTTCAACCTCTTTCACCTAAAAAAACACGCAATAGCTGGCTATTACGCTTATTTTTTAGGCAAAACAGGCTAAAATCTATCTAATTTTTAGTTCACGACTAGCTTATGCAAAGGTCTCATTGAAATAGAAAGAAGAGATATGCAACAAAATATTTGGTTTACACCTGATGGTATTGAAGACCTATTACCAGAGCAAGCACGAAAGTTAGAGTTCTATCGCCGTCAATTATTAGACGGTTTTGAATCGGCTGGCTATGAGTTGGTTTTACCGCCTATTGCTGAGTTTACAGACTCTTTATTAACAGGAACAGCACATAATTTAGCGACAGATACAAGTCGTTTTACTGATCATGAGTCAGGCAAAATGATGGGTGTTAGAGCAGATATGACACCACAAGTTGCTAGAATGATTACCCATCCTATTTTTAAAAACCAAGATACTGCGCGTTTGTGCTATGTTGGTGAAGTTTTAAAGAGCAAAAATAATAAGGCAAAAGGTTCGAGAAGTCCGATTCAAATCGGTGCTGAATTATTTGGTCATGCTGGCGTTGAGAGCGATATCGAAGTTGTTTCTTTAATGCTTAATTCCTTGAATTCAATTGGTTTAAATAATCTTACGCTTAGTTTGGGTCAGGTTGCGATTGTGGCAGAGTTAATGGACTTGGCTAAGTTTGATGAAATGCAAAAAAGTCGCTTGATTGATATCTTACAACGCAAGGCCGTTCCTGAATACGAAAGTTTTGTTGCTAATCTTGATGTAACAGGCAATCTTAAGACTGTATTTATGTCTATGATGAGCTTGTGTGGTGATGCTTCAATAGTTTTAGAAAAAGCAAAACAATTACTTAAGGGACTATCAGATTCTATTGATTCAAACATCGATCAGTTACAACTAATGATTGATTATTTTGCGGTAGCGAATTCGAACCTACATATCAACTTGGATCTTACTGATTTAAGAGGATTTGACTATCATAATGGTATTATTTTTAGCTGTTTTGCGGCAGATAAAAAATTGTATAGACTTGCCAAGGGTGGTAGGTATGACGGGATAGGCTCAGAGTTTGGTATGCAAACAGCTGCCACTGGATTCAGTCTTGATTTGCGTAGTACCCTTGATATTTTGCAACCGGTCAGTTTTGAGAGAGAAACGGTTTATGCGCCAATTGTCGCTGATATAGCACTTGAAAAGCAGGTTGCTGAATTAAAGCAAGATAATATAGTTAAAAGATTTTATAAAAACGAAGACATCCCAACTGGTAAGCGTTATTTAGTGTTAGATAATAACCAGTGGCGATTGATGATTAAATAGAGATGAAAATGACAAAGAAAAATATTGTTGTTGTCGGTACCCAGTGGGGCGACGAGGGAAAAGGAAAAATAGTTGATTTATTGACCGATAGAGTTGCGGCAGTTGTTCGCTTTCAAGGGGGACATAATGCAGGTCACACCCTAGTGATTGGTGAACAGAAGACTGTTTTACACCTGATTCCATCAGGTATTTTACGTGAAAACGTTGAGTGTTTAATCGGAAATGGTGTGGTTCTTTCACCTGAAGCGTTAACCAAGGAAGTGAATCAGTTAGAAGCAACAGGGCTGAAAGTTAAGCAACGTTTAAAAATCAGTGATGCTTGTCCATTAATCCTAGACTACCACGTAGCACTTGATCAAGCGAGAGAAGTCGCTCGAGGTAAGAAAGCAATTGGTACGACGGGTCGAGGAATTGGGCCAGCTTATGAAGATAAGGTTGCACGTCGTGGATTGCGCGCTGGTGACTTCAAAAACATGGAAGATTTTAAAGAAAAATTAGCTGCGATTGTTGATTATCATAACTTTATGCTAGTTAATTACTACAAGGTAGAGCCGGTTAATTTTGATGATTTATGGAAAAAATGTGAAGTCTATGAAAAGCTAATTACGCCGATGCTTGCAGATATTCCTGAATTGATTGCTAGCTATAACCGTGACGGGAAAAACTTAATGTTTGAAGGTGCTCAAGGAACACTTTTAGACATTGATCAGGGAACCTATCCTTATGTAACTTCTTCTAATACAACTGCTGGTGGCGCGGCAGCAGGCAGTGGAATAGGACCTTGTGAGTTAGACTATGTCCTAGGGATCACTAAGGCTTATGCGACACGTGTTGGTGCGGGGCCTTTCCCAACCGAACTTTGTTATGACGTAGAGAATGATACGGGTGATGAAATCGGCAAAATTTTAGGGACGCGGGGACATGAGTTTGGAGCAACGACAGGACGTCAAAGACGTTGTGGTTGGTTTGATGCTGTCGCACTTAGACGTTCTGCTCAGGTGAATAGTTTAACGGGTGTTTGTTTAACCAAACTTGACGTGATGGATACGCTTGAAGAGATTAAGATCTGTACTCATTATATAAAGGATGGTGAGAAGGTTTATTTGCCACCGACCAGTGCAGATGAATACGAATTGGTTGAACCACAGTATGTCACAATGAAAGGTTGGCAAACCTCGACAGTAGGCGTTTCTTCTTGGGAAAGCTTGCCGGTTGAAGCACAAGATTATATTAGATTTTTAGAAAAAGAAATGGATGTGCCTGTTTCGATTTTATCAACAGGTCCGGATAGAGCAGAAACACTTGTTCTTGCTGACCCATTTAAAGATTAGGAAGTAAGATGTTACAAAAAATTAGAGAAAATTCGCAGGGTTGGATTGCTTGGGTTATTGTAGGCTTAATCATTGTGACCTTTGCTTTATTTGGAATTGATCAATATGCGCAATCTGAAAAAACAGTTGTTGTTGCTGAAGTTAACGGTGAAGAAATAACTGGCGTTGAATTTTTATCATTCTACAGTCGTCAAAAACAACGTCTTCAAACACAGTTTGGTGATATGTATGAGCAGGTTGTGCAAGATGACGTTTTAAGAGAAAAGGTATTAGATGCTTTAATTGAATCTAAATTAATTAGCCAGTATTCTTCAGATGGCAATATGCTTATTTCTGATGTACAGCTTGCATCCCTAATACAGTCTTCGGATATTTTTCATAAAGATGGAAAATTTGATGAAGCAACTTACAATTCAATTTTGCTTCGTAACGGTTTAAGTGTTGCTCGATATGAGTACGAACAAAGAAAATTCTTAACAGAAACTCAGTTTAAAAACCTGACAGCTTCTTCAATCTTTTCGACAGAATCACAGCAACAAGATTTAGCAGAGATACAATATCAGCAGCGTCAATTTAATTATTTGCGTGTAGATCAGCATCCATTAGCAAAAATGACCAAGGTTTCAAGTGACCAGGTATCTGAATTCTATAACATGAATAAAGAAAACTATGTTGTGGCTGAGAAAGTTAAGGTGGATTACCTTTTGTTATCTCAAAAGTATATCGCTAAAAAAGTAACCGTTAAAGATGCTGACTTAGAGGCTTATTTTCAAGATAACCAAGACCAGTTCACTTTTGCAGAACAACGTGAAGCTCGCCATATTTTAGTGAGAGTTGACTCTCCTCAGCAAGAAGAGGAAGCCTTAAACAAGATTAAAGATATTCAAGCTAAAATTACAGCAGGTGAAGATTTTGGAAAATTGGCTAAGGAATACTCTGATGACACAGGTTCAGCCAATGTTAATGGTGATTTAGGAAAGTTCCAGCAGGGCATGATGGTGCCTGAATTTGATAAATCAGTCTTTTCTTTATCGGAAGGAGAAGTTAGTGAACCTGTTAAAACTGACTTTGGTTATCACTTGATTAAATTAACTAAAATACATCCTAAATACATTAAAAAGTATGATGATGTTAAAGCTGAAGTTGAAGAGAGCTACCGTAACAAAGAAGCTGAACAATTGTATTTTAATCTGCTTGACAAGTTAAATACCTTAACCTATGAGCAGCCAGATACGCTTGAATCTGCAGCATCAGCAATCGAAGTTGATATTAAAACCTCTGCACCTTTTTCTAAAACAGGCGGTGAAGGTGTAATTGAATCAAACCCTAAAGTGATAACAGCCGCTTTTTCTGAAGAAGTGATGAAAAACAAAGTTAATAGCTCGTCTATTGAGCTTTCTCCAACGTCTTCGGTAGTGGTTAGAATCAATGAAGTGATTCCTGCAAGACAAAAAGATTTAAAAGAAGTTGCAACAGAGATTGAACAAGAAATTAAAAAACGTGCCGGTAAAAAAGCTTCTTATGACTTAGCGAAAGAAATTTTAGCTAAGGTCACTCTTGGTGATAATTTGCAGAGCTTTGTCAAAGCTGGTGTTGAGTTTGAATCTAAAGGCTGGGTGGAAAGAGAAAACAATGTTGTTTTACCTCAATTGACGCGTTCTTTATTTAAAGCGCCTAAGCCAGCTGATGGTAAGTCTAGTTTTGTTATTTCTACCCTTCCTACAGGTGATAGTGTTGTAATTGAGCTGTTAGGGGTTAAAAAAGGTAAATTGCCTGTTTCTAAAGAAGCGGTTGAGCAACTTAAAAATACAACAAAATTGATTCAATCTGAAGCTGAGATCAAAGCTAGAATTGATGCGCTTCTTGAAAAAGCGGATATAAGTAAAAGAGAGAATTATAAGTTATTAAAACTTTAAGGATACACTGAAAGAAACAGCTAACTTAAAATTCAGCATAGACTTTGCTGGAAATTAAGTTAGATATAAAAAAGGCTCCAAATAGGAGCCTTTTTTTGCTTCTTTTTTATTTGATTTTTATTTAGTATGTTGCTGACGCTTCATCTTTTCCATGTAGGCTTTTCGTTTCTCCGGTGGCATTGCCGCTAGCATCTGCTGCATTTTTTCTTTTTGTTGCTCAGCAAACTCTTTATTAGCTGCACTTGGAGGAGCAGTTTTAACGCCTCTTTTTTCTAAACTTTTTCGCTCTGCAATTTTATCAATTTTTTCTTTTAAGGTAGCAGCAGTAAAAGGTTTAACTATGTAACCATCAACACCTGCTTGGGCTGCGTCAAGTATTTGACTGCGTTTTTGCTCCGCTGTAATCAACATAAATGGCATGTCGCTGAAATCAGGATGGGCTCGCACTTTTCTAAGCAGTTCAATTCCTGTCATTTCTGGCATGTTCCAGTCACTGACGACAAAGTCATATTTACCTGATTGAATCATTGGCCATGCTTTGGAGCCATCGTTTGCATCATCTATATTGGTAAAACCAAGTTCTTTTAAAAGGTTGGTTACAATTCTTATCATGGTGGAGAAATCATCCACGACTAGAATATTTATATTTTTATCTATAGCCATATTAACCTTGTTCTTTGTTATGTTGTTCAATGTTTGCTTATTATAAAGTAGATTTAAATATTTTCATTAAGAATATACAAAGCAAATTGCGCGCCAGCTTGCTTTTCAGTCTCTTAAAAACTGAATACGGCTAACGAAATGCAAATGGTTTTGAATTTCATCCCCCCCCTGGTGTTTTTTTGGAAAACTAGCCTGTTTTTCAATCCTATTATTCAATTCTATGAAAAAGTTATGCTAGCATAAGCAGTAGGTTTTGTTTTGGTATTTAACCACGTCAATTGTAGGAATTTAGTGCTTCAGTATATTATTCGGCTTTTTGCCTCAGTTATTTTTGTCTCTTGGATTGTTGGAACCTTAGTTTTCTTTTTAATTCATATGGTGCCAGGTGATCCTGTTGCTGTGATGCTAGGTGATTGGGCGAGCCCTGCTGACGAGGAGTTGTTACGCCATCAACTGGGCTTGGACTTATCAATTGGTCATCAGTACTGGAACTACATTAGCGGAATATTTCAAGGAAACTTAGGGGATTCGCTGTTTTATCAAAAGCCGGTGATTTCCTTAATTGAAGAACGGTTTCCTTATACTTTACAATTGGCATTGATGGCGTTGTTTATCGCGGTTTTAATTGCCTTTCCATTAGGTATTTGGTCTTCTCTGAATGCGGGGAAATTACCTGACCATTTTGCCATGTCGGTTTCTTTAATTGGCGTATCTATTCCAAACTTTTGGTTGGGTCCAATGCTGATTTTATTATTTTCAATTACGCTTGGTTTATTACCCGTCAGTGGCGCAGAACAACCTTTTTCCTGGTTTTTGCCTGCCATAACCTTAGGAACCGCTTTAGCAGCCATTTTAGCGAGGATGTTGCGAGCGTCACTATTAGAAATTTATCATGAAGACTTTATCAAAACAGCAAAAGCCAAAGGTTTGAGTAAAACGGTGGTTTATGGTAAACATGCGTTACGAAATGCTTTATTACCTGTGGTGACCATTCTAGGGTTACAGTTTGGTACGCTACTGGGTGGTGCGGTCATTACGGAAGTGGTTTTTGACTGGCCTGGGTTAGGGCAGTTGCTCGTGGACTCCATACAGCGTCGAGATTATCCAGTGGTGCAAGCTTGTATTTTGATTATTAGTGTTGCCTATATTACAGTCAACGGTTTAACTGAAATTGTTTACGCTTGGTTAGATCCTAGAATAAGGTTAGCTAAATGAAGAATATTTCTTATGTCATTATTCTGATTTGGGTATTGATGGCATTAACGGCTACCTTTATCGGTTTTGATAGTAACTTGGTGAATCTGGAATTATTATTAGTTCCGCCTAATTCGGATGCGCTATTTGGCTATGATGAACTGGGTCGTCCTATTTTAGAACGTTTGGTGATTGGGGCACAAACCTCCTTTGTGGTTGCAATAAGTGTGGTTGTGTTTTCATTTATTATTGGAGCCAGTATCGGTATTTATTCAGCTTATACTGGTGGCTGGACAGATAAAATTATCTTAAAAGTGATTGATGTCTTTTTGGCTTTTCCGGGTTTATTACTTGCGATTGCGCTGGCAGCGATTTTAGGGCCTGGCATTGAAAATGTTATCATTGCATTAGTCACGGTTGGCTGGGTTGGCTATGCTCGGTTAGCAAGAGCGCAAACTTTGAGTTTTAAGCATAGAGAACACATATTAGCGGCTAAGGCCTTAGGCACACCAACCTATTTAATCCTATTCAAACACCTATTGCCTTTAATTTTGGCAACATTAGGTGTCGAGGCAACCTTTGGGATTGCAGGCGCAGTTATCTCAGAAGCAGGCTTGTCATTTTTGGGATTAGGAGTGCAAGCCCCTGATGCTTCTTGGGGCAGTATGATTCGTGAGGGAACTCGCTATCTTTTAGTTGCTCCACACTTGGTTTTTTTCCCTGGAATCGCTTTAATGTTAGTGGTTTTAGCGGTAAACTTAGCAGGCGATAGACTGCGTGATAAATTAGATATTAAGGCAAAATAAAATGCAAAAATTACTCGGTAAAGCGCTTCCTTTAGGAAGCGTTATGATTGACATTGAAGGGCTTGAATTGACAGATGTTGATCGTGACAGATTGTTAAATCCCTTAGTTGCAGGCGTTATTTTATTTAGTCGTCATTTTGAATCAGTAGAACAGTTACAAAAATTGACCACGGAAATTCATCAACTGCGACACCCAAGGCTATTGATCGCAGTGGATCATGAGGGTGGTAGGGTTCAAAGGTTTAGAGATGGATTTACGCGATTACCAGCCATGCAAAAACTTGGGCAGCTATATGCAAAGGATAAAAAGCAGGGACAAGCCTTTGCCGAAACAGTGGGTTGGTTACTGGCAACTGAATTATTAGTCTGCGGGGTAGATTTTAGTTTTGCACCTGTGGTCGATTTAGACTATGGGACGAGTAGTGTTATTGGTGATCGTGCCTTTGCGCAAGATGAACAAGTCGTGGCAGATTTATCCTATCATTTGATGGCCGGTATGCATAAAGCAGGCATGGCATCTGTCGCAAAACACTTCCCTGGGCATGGCTATATTAAAGAAGACACTCATGCTGAAATTGCAATTGATGCGCGTAGTTTTGATGAATTAAGCCAAAAAGATATCCAGCCTTTTTTACACTTGATTGCGAATAATGTTGAATCGATTATGCCTGCCCATGTTATCTATCCAAAAGTTGATGACAAGCCAGTTGGTTTTTCAAAAAAATGGCTAGACATTCTGCGCAATCAATGTCATTTTAATGGCGTCATTGTTAGTGATGATATTTCCATGTTGGCTGTGGCAGGTTTTGGTTCGCCTTCTGAAAGAGTGTTAAAAGCGTTAGAGGCTGGTTGTGATTTGGTTTTAGTTTGTAACGACTTAGAAGCAACTGATGAAGTGCTTTCTAACTTAACGTTTGAAGCAAGTGCGCTTTCGCATGTGCGTTTAATCCGTATGCATGGTAAACCTATGATTCAATATCACCAACTAAAAACCAACCCTTTGTGGCAGGCTGCTAGTTCAAAAGTAAATCATTTTATCAATCAATCAAGTCAACAGGATATTGAATTATGAGCACCGAAAATACCACTTTATTTGAAGATATAACCCGAGAAGGCTTTGATAAACTTATCAATTTATTTCCTGACGCTTCTACCTTTTTGATTGATATATTTGGTGGGCAAATGTGGATATTGATTCTATCTTTTTTCCTGTTGGTGACCTTTTCTGTTGATTTTATATTTCGATTTTCACTTTCTTTTTTAAATAATTTTTTTGAGAAAAAAGAAAAGAAATTTTTAAACACAATTGTCATCGCGGTTAAATCGCCGATTTCGTTTTACATTTGGTTATCAGGATTTGCGCTAGGCTTAAATACGATTATCTTGACCTTTCCATACTTTAACGATTTTATCGTTTACGTTAACAGCTCTAAATCTACCCTTGCATTAATATCGGTGGCTTGGTTTTCAATACGCTGGGTTAATTTGATAGAAATTTATGTCAAAGAACTTGAGCGAGATTCTAAATGGGATCAAGTTTCGATCGAAGCGATGGTTAAAATATTTAAGTTGACTGTTTTCGTCATTACGGTGCTATTTGTCCTTAGCTCATTTGGTGTCAATTTAACTGGTTTACTCGCTTTTGGTGGAATGGGCGGAATCGCAGTCGGTTTTGCAGCGAAGGATTTTGTCAGCAACCTAATTGGTGGGCTTGTCATTTATATGGACAAACCTTTCAAAGTAGGGGAGTGGATACGCTCACCTGATGCGTCACTTGAAGGAACCGTTGAAAAAATCGGTTGGCGTATGACCGTTGTTAGAACCTTTGATAAAAGACCACTGTATGTGCCAAATGGAACCTTCTTAACCATTGCAATTGAAAACCCATCACGTATGTCAAACAGGCGGATTAAAGAAGTGATTGGTGTTAGATATGATGATATGGCGCAGGTATCAAACATGACAGCGGCTATCAAGAAAATGTTACAAAATCATTCAGAGATTGACCAGAATCAAACCATTATTGTTAATTTAGACAGTTTTGGCGCTTCAACCGTGGATATTCTGGTTTATACGTTTACCAAAACAACCAACTGGGTAAAGTTTCACAAAATTAAAGAACAGATTTTGCTAGAAATCGCATCAATTATTGAGCATCATGAGGCCGAAATTGCCTTTCCAACACGTACCATACATGTTGCTCAAAATGCCGAAGTTGTTAGTTAATTTTGAACTGAATATTAGCTAGTCACTTATGACAGAGTCCTAGAGAGAATTTTAAATTGAAATAACTTCTCTCTCTAGGTGTATCCCGAATTTATGATCAACATCTTCCTGGATTTTGTTGGCAAGTTTGTTTATTTCTTCTCCTTTTGCGCCACCATAATTGACAATAAATAGCGCATGTTGGTCTGATACACCACAGGTTTTAGAGAACCTTTTTCCTTTCCAGCCTGCTTGTTGGATTATCCAAGCGGCAGGTATTTTGTATTCACCATTAATCATCTTGTGATACGGAAAGTCACCAAATTTTTTAACTAATTCATCAAAATAATCTATTGAAACAACTGGGTTTTTAAAGAAGCTGCCTGCATTACCTAATTCTTCAGGATTAGGTAATTTACTTTGACGCATTTTAACAATCGTATCAAAAATGATTTTAGGAGTTAATTTTGATTTTTTATACTCGGAAAGGGCTTCACTTAATGGGGTGTAAAACAGATTAGGGTGACCATATTTTAGTTTTCTTAATCGAAAAGTTACACGGTGAACCAGTAGTTTATTTTCAAACTCTGTTTTAAAAATACTACTGCGGTAATTAAATTGACAATCAGAGTGTTTAAATTCAGTACGTTCACCTGTAAACAAGTTAAGTGTTTGTACCCTGGTGATTGCATCTCTTGCTTCTGCTCCATAGGCTCCAATGTTTTGTACAGGGGCAGCACCAACAGATCCAGGAATGTAGGCTAGGTTTTCTAACCCCCACAGGTTATTGTTGACGGTATATTCAACAAGTTCATGCCACTCAAGCCCTGCACCAACCGATAACCAGACATTTTCCTTATCCTCTTTTACCACCTTGATTTTATTGTAACGACAGGTGACAACGACTTTTTCCAAGTGATGGGAGAAAAGCAAATTACTTGCCCCCCCAATAATAACCCAGGGCAAAGAAGCAAGCTTCAAATCAGAACGAAGAATAACGATATCGGATTGTTTTTCGATTTCTACAAAATACTTTGCCTTAATATCAATTTTAAAGGTGTTATGGTCTTTTAAAGAATAATTAGCTTGAATACGCATAGAGTAATGTTATTTTTGAATAGTTAAAACGATTATACCCTAATCCAAGCTAAGGGTCAGGATATAGCGTGCTACCCCCCCAGGTGATTTTTAGTAAAAAATGCCAAGGGGGGGGAGTAATGACTGCAACAATCACAAAATAGCATAATAACGTAATTGAGAATTATTGTTAGTGATTGGTATGAACATGGTAGCTGGTGGAATTAAGGAGACACTTAGCAACTGATTAAAATTCTGGCAACGCCAGGTTTTCAGCAT
>CAYUHO010000022.1:0-15414 GCA_964444445.1 uncultured Piscirickettsiaceae bacterium
TTATATACAATGCTTTAAATGAATCTTTCTTTACTAAAATACAAGTTGCTAGTTGCTAGTTTACTATTTTTTATCCCTTTTTTCTCTTTTGCGGAAGAGGCGACAGCTACCCTTTCAAAAAATCTTGAGCCAAGCAGTCATCTGTGGCAAATTATAAGCTCCTTAGCGCTTATTCTATTATTAATCTTTGTTAGCGCTTGGTTGTTAAAGCGTTTTGGGCGAGTAAATGGTTTGGCGAGTAACCATATGCAAGTACTTGCTAATATGGCAGTAGGACAAAGAGAGAGGGTTATTCTTTTACAAGTTGGTAAAGAACAGCTTTTGCTTGGGGTAACCGCCTCTAAAGTTAATTTATTGCATGAGTTAAAAGAGCCGATTGATTTTTCTAATGAAGATAATAAACTCAGTTTTAAACAATCCATGTCACAAAGTTTTTCATCAAGATTACAGCAGGCAGTGGATTCAAACACACGAAACAATAACAAAGTAGGTAAGCAAGCTTCACAGGAAGTTAAGAAGGAAAGTTCTAGTGATTAATTTCAAAAACACTATCCACTCTATTTTATTTCTGTTTCTTTGCTTGACGCCTTTTTTAACTTATGCAGAAGTGGGTATTCCTGCTTTTACGGTTGAAACAGATGCTCAAGGTAATCAAGATTATACGCTAACCATGCAAATTTTAATGTTAATGACGGGATTAACCTTGTTGCCTGCTGCTTTAATTGGCATGACCGCTTTTTTACGCATTATCGTGGTGCTTGCTTTGTTGAGACAAGCATTGGGAACACAAAGTACACCTTCAAATCAAGTGTTGATTGGGTTGGCTTTGTTTTTAACGTTGTTTGTGATGGCGCCTGTTTTGGATAAAATTTATAGTGAAGCGGTAAGCCCGTATTTAGAAGAGCAAATTAAATTTAAAGAAGCGATTGATGTTGCGGCTAATCCAATGCATCAATTTATGGTACAGCAAACAAGAGAAACCGATTTAGGTATGTTTGCGGAAATGGCTGGAATTGAGTTGGTTGATCCTGAAACCGTCCCTTTCAAAGTGCTTATTCCTGCTTATATGACCAGTGAATTAAAAACGGCTTTCCAGATTGGTTTTATGGTTTTTATCCCGTTTTTAATTATCGATTTGGTGGTTGCTACCTTATTAATGGCAATGGGGATGATGATGTTATCACCGATGATTATTTCATTGCCCTTTAAAATTATGTTGTTTGTTTTAATTGATGGCTGGGCGTTAATCATGGGCACCTTAGCCAATAGTTTTGTTGTACCCGGGGGGATTTAATTTATGACACCTGAATTTGTACTTACTTTAGGGCAAAAAATGTTGGAAGTCGTGGTTATGTTAGCTGCTCCTTTGCTTTTGCCTGCGTTAGCAGTCGGTTTACTGGTTGGGATGTTTCAAGCGGCAACTCAAATTAATGAGATGACTTTAAGCTTTATTCCGAAAGTTGCAATTGTTGGTGTGGTACTGGTTGCCGCAGGTCCGTGGATGTTAAGTAATTTGGTTTCATTTACACGGGAATTATTTGAAAATATTCCTGCCTTTATTGGTTAGTGTCATCGCATGTCTTTTATTTATGAAGACTTCTTGCAATTATTAGGGCTTTATTTCTGGCCATTTGTTCGAATTTCAGGCATGTTGTTAATGATGCCTTTATACTCTGCAGCCTATGTCACGGTAAAAATTCGCTTAATGATGGCTGTTTTTATCACCATGGCAATCGCTCCTTCTTTGGCTTTGCCACCTCCTGTTGATCCATTTACCTGGTATGGGGTCTTGTTAATTATTCAGCAACTTGGTATTGGGCTTGCCATGGGAATAATTTTTGCCGCTGTTTTTCAAATCTTTGTTATCGCAGGTCATTTGGTGTCAATGGCAATGGGATTAGCTATGGCGAGTATGGTTGATCCTGCGACAGGAGTAAACACGCCTGTGGTGGGTCGTTATTTTATAATTATTGCAACCTTAATCTTTTTATTATTAAATGGCCATGTATTGGTTTTTAAATTAATCTTTGATAGTTTTGAGACCTTGCCTGTTGGGTTACACTTTTTCACCACGGATAGTTTGAAAATTATTTATGGATTTGGGAGTAAAATGTTTGAAGCAGGTGTATTACTTGCCTTACCTTTAGTTACCGCACTGTTACTGGTTAATATCTCATTTGGTGTGGTTTCAAGAGCAGCCCCTGCTCTAAATGTTTTTGCAGTTGGTTTTCCTGTTACGCTTATGGTGGGCTTGCTAATGCTTATATTTATCACCCCACTGGTATTACCACACCTCAAACAAGTGTTAGTTTATTCGAGTGATTTAATCATGCATTTATCCTTAGAGAAGTAATGAAAAGGTAATGGGAAAGTAATAAATGGCTGAAAACGAAGACGGTACCGAAAAGAGTGAAGAACCCTCGGAGAAAAAACTCCGTGAAGCTCGAGAAAAAGGCCAGGTTCCTCGCTCAAAAGAACTTTCAACCCTATTGATGACCTTGTCTGCCTCGGTCTTTTTGTATTTTTACGGGCAGTATATGATGCAGGATTTTGAAGTAATTTTACAACAAGGTCTTAGCTTTGATCGCTCCCATGCATTTGATTTTAATATGCTAGAAAATAGAGTATTGGGAATGGTTGTCGATGCAATTTATTTGGTTATCCCTTTTTTGTCTTTAATGGTTTTTATCGCACTAACAGGTGGCGCAATGATAGGGGGGTGGAACTTTAGTACTCAAGCGATGCAACCTAAAATAAGTAAACTAAATCCTTTAAAGGGATTGAAAAAAATGGTTTCTATGAATGCACTTATGGAGCTATTAAAAGCCTTTGCTAAATTTGTTTTAATAGGATTGGTTGCAGCCTATTTTTTATGGCATTCCTATGAAGAGGTTTTATCGATTGGTTTAGAGCCAAAAAATCTGGCATTATCACACGCTGCCAAAATGATTATAGAAGCATTTATTTTTGTTAGTTTAGCCCTAATTGTCATTGCTGCAATTGATATTCCTTTTCAAGTACATCAACATATCACACAGTTAAAAATGACGAAACAAGAAGTCAAAGAAGAGTACAAGCAACAAGAAGGTAATCCCGAAATAAAAGGGCGTATTCGTCAATTACAGCGAGAAATGTCACAAAAACGGATGATGCAAAAAGTACCGGAAGCAGACGTTATTATTACAAACCCTACCCATTTTGCGGTGGCTTTGAAGTATGATGTTGATGAAATGGATGAGCCAATTGTATTGGCAATTGGTTCTGATTTTATGGCTTCGCAGATAAGAACAATTGCGACAGACAATGATATACCAATAATAGAAGCGCCAACCTTAGCGCGTGCGTTATACTATAATGCTGAAGTTGATCAACCAATACCTTACGAGTTATTTAAGGCGGTCGCTTCTATTCTGGCGTATGTTTATCAGCTAAGAGACGGAATGAGTGTTGATAATGTCAATGTAGATGTATTTAAAGACATTCCGATACCAGAAGACATGAAAACTGAAGAGTAAAAAGAAATCGAATGGATTTTAAACAGTTAGCAGATAAAATAAAAAATTCCTTTAATAATGGTCTAGGTATTCCGATTGCAATTCTAGCCTTATTAGCAATGGTGGTGGTTCCATTACCGCCATTTTTATTAGATGTGTTTTTTACTTTTAATATCGCACTTTCTCTCGTTGTTCTTTTCGTCACTCTATATTCAAACCGTCCACTTGACTTTGCTATTTTCCCAACCGTTATCTTGTTAGCAACCTTGTTTAGGTTGTCGTTAAACATAGCTTCAACTCGTATTATTCTATTGGAAGGTCATAATGGTGGCGCTGCGGCCGGTCATGTTATTGAATCTTTCGGTGAGTTTGTGATTGGCGGTAACTTTACAGTTGGACTGGTTGTTTTTGCTATCTTGGTTGTGATTAATTTTGTCGTAATTACCAAGGGAGCAGGGCGAGTTGCTGAAGTAAGTGCAAGATTTACTTTAGATTCGATGCCAGGTAAACAAATGGCTATTGATGCTGACTTAAATGCAGGGTTAATCACACAAGAAGAAGCCCAATTAAGAAGGGTAGAGATTACTTCAGAAGCAGATTTTTATGGCTCAATGGATGGAGCGAGTAAGTTTGTTAGAGGAGATGCGATTGCCAGTATTGTCATTCTGTTTATTAATCTGATTGGTGGTTTTGCAATTGGTATGGGGCAGCATGATATGGACTTTGGAAATGCCGTTGAAGTCTATACCCTACTTACCTTGGGAGATGGTTTGGTTGCTCAGATACCCTCATTATTACTTTCTACTGCCACGGCAATTATCGTTACTCGAGTTTCTGGCGACAAGAGGGATATGTCAGAGCAGGTTCAGTCGCAAATATTAACGAACCCAAGAGCATTGGCAATGTCAGCAGGGATTGTTGGTGTGTTCGGCTTGATTCCAGGCATGCCAAATGTTGCTTTTTTGACGTTTGCTGCGGTGTTAGGTTTTGGTGCTTATCTTATTTTTAAAAAACAAAAAGAATCGCCTGCAAATATTGATGACTTAACTGAAGAAAATGTATCAGAACAAGAAGAGACTGCTGATCTTAGTTGGGATGACGTACAAGCGTTTGATACACTGGGATTAGAAGTAGGATATCGTTTGATTCCAATGGTTGATAAAACTCAAAATGGACAGTTACTTGAAAGGGTTAAAGGAGTTAGGCGAAAACTGTCACAAGAGTTAGGTTTTTTGGTTCCCTCAGTTCATATTAGAGATAATTTGGATTTACAACCAAATCAGTATAGAATCACACTGTTAGGTGTTCTATCCGGTGAGGGAGAGGTTTATACAGATAAAGAGCTGGCAATTAACCCGGGGCAGGTTTTTGGTGAGATTGCAGGGAAGGTAACTAAAGACCCTACTTTTGGCTTAGATGCAGTTTGGATTTCGCCAACCGATAAAGAACAAGCGCAGGCTTTGGGTTATACGGTGGTTGATTCTAGTACCGTTGTCGCAACACATGTAAGTCAGGTTATTCAAGACCATGCTCCAAAATTAATGGGTTATGATGAAGCGCAAAAGTTATTAGATAAACTGAAAGAGAGCTCACCAAAATTAGTTGAAGAGTTAGTTCCTGATAAATTATCTTTAGGGATTATTGTGAAGGTTCTACAGAATCTTTTGGCAGAAGGGGTTTCAATAAAAGATTTAAGAACAATTCTTGGTGCTTTGACTGAAATTGCACCACAGGTTCAGGATGAGGCTGAATTAACGATTCATGTAAGATCAGCATTAGGAAGCTCTATTGTTCAACAGTTGGCTGGTGTGGATGACGAATTAAAGGTAATTACGCTGGAACCAACCTTGGAACAGTTGTTGCTACAGGCCTCGCAAGGTTCTCCTAATGGTCAGCTTGCAATTGAGCCAAGTTTAGCTGAAAGGTTACATTCGACATTGAAAGAAGAAATTCAAAAGATTGAAATGGATGGAAAGGTTGCTATTCTACTAGTTGCACCCCAAATAAGGGCGCAATTAGCAAGGTTGTTTAAGTTTAGCCTGCCAAATGTTAATATATTGGCTTACTCAGAAATACCTGAAAATAGAAAGATTTCAGTGGTAGCAAGTATTGGACAGGATTCATAAGGACGCTATGTAAATGAAGTTAAAACCCTATTTTGCCAAAAATATGCGCTTAGCAATGGAACTGGTTCGAAGTGAATTGGGTGATGATGCGGTGATTATGTCAACCCGTAATACCAGTGATGGAGTGGAGGTTGTTGCAGCTATTGATACAGATAATCAGCAAAACCAACAGGCAAAAGCAAATTTTGATTCTAAGCAAGCGTATAGAAATCCCCCACACACACAAAAAATAAACAATGATTTGGCAATGAATCAAGAAATTCATAATCTTGCGAATGAGTTAAAATCAGTTAAAACCATGTTGAAAGATCAATTGTCTGGTTTGGCTTGGAATCAAGCTGAAACAACAGATCCGAAAAAAGTTGCTTTATTAAAGCGTCTTGTTCAGTTGGGAATAGGCTGGGATTTGGCGCAAGACCTAGTTAGTAATGGACAAAAAAAGAGCATTCAAGCTTGGTCTGAAATATTGATTGAGCTTGAAGAGAGAATTCCTGTTGCAGAGACCGATGTCGTTGATTCTGGTGGCGTAGTTGCTTTAGTCGGTCCAACAGGGGTTGGAAAAACAACAACAATCGCCAAAATGGCCAGTCGTTTTGTTATGCGAAACAGTGCCAGTCAGTTAGCCTTAATTTCGACGGATTGTTATAAGATAGGGGCACAGGCACAACTAAAAACTTTTGCTGACTTGCTTGGCGTGCCAGTTCATGTTGCTGCCAGTGAGGGGGAGCTGTATAGTTTGCTTGCTTCTCTTGCAAATAAAAAATTAATTTTAATTGATACGGCAGGAATGAGTCAGAAAGACAGTATGATGAGGCAGCAACCAACAAAAGAAAAAATGGGTGTTAATAGTATTCGTAATTATTTAGTTATGTCAGCAGCCACACAGTTGAGTGTTATGAATGATGTTGTTGAGTCGTTCAGTAAGGTTGGTTTAAAAGGCGGTATCTTAACCAAGCTTGATGAAGCAACTCAATTAGGGAATGCGGTGACAACCTTGATTGAAAACTCGCTTCCTTTAGTTTATACCTCTGGTGGGCAAAAAGTACCTGAAGATTTGGATATAATTAAGGCTAGGGAATTAGTGGATAGAGCGATGGTCTTAGGGCAACAAAATCATTTTGAAGGTGAAGAGATTGCGTTTAAATTAGGAATGGGCAGGGATATTTCAAATGCACAATGATCAAGCAGCAGGTTTAAGAGCAATTAAATCTAATAGCTCTGATAATAATCATTTAAACGATGAAGTCTATTTTGATAAATTGGAAGGTGAAGAGGATAAAAACAATAGGTATAAATCTAAAAAGTCAAAGCCAGTTAGGGTTATAGCTGTTGCAAGTGGTAAGGGTGGAGTTGGTAAAACGAATGTGTCGGTGAACCTTGCCGTCTCTTTAGCAAAACTTGGAAATCGAGTGTTGTTAATGGATGCGGATATGGGATTGGCAAATGTTGATATCATGCTTGGCTTACAAACAAAATACAACTTGTCTCATGTTTTAAGCGGAGAAAAATCTTTACTTGATGTAATGGTTGATGCACCTGGCGGGTTTAAAATTGTTCCAGCAACCTCTGGAGACAGTCGTATGGCACAGCTTTCTGCTGCTGAAAATGCGGGTATTATTAATGCCTTTTCTGAAATTGACGGTTTTTTAGATGTGTTGATTATTGATACGGCAGCGGGAATTGCAGATAGTGTCGTGAGTTATTGTCGAGCATCGCAAGAAGTTGTTGTGGTTGTGACGGATGAGCCTGCATCAATGACTGATGCTTATGCTTTGATTAAGGTGTTAAGTCGTGAACATCAATTGAGTCAGTTTAAGCTTATGGCAAACATGACGCGTTCAGAGAAACATGGCATCGAATTGCATCGGAAGTTTATGAATGTCTGTGAGAATTTTTTGGATGTCTCGATTGATTATTTAGGAACAATTCCATTTGATCACGATTTAAAAGAAGCGATTCAAAAACAAATGCCTGTTACCATTGCTAAACCTAATAGTATCTCAGCAAATGCTTTTAAAGAAGCTGCTAATAAAATTAATAACGCACAAATTCCAACGGATGTAACAGGGTATTTACAATTTTTTGTTGAAAGCTTGTTTCAGCGACAAAATAACTAGGGTTTAATGATGACTGGAACTAAGGTTTATGCAAACATTCAAAAACAAACGTCCTCTAATCCATTAAACATTGAAGATTATTTGCCTTTAGTTAATCGAATTGCATATCACCTTAAAGGCCGATTACCTGATAGTGTTATGGTCGATGATTTGATTCAGTCTGGTATTATTGGCTTAATTGAGGCAATGGGCAAATTTGATACGACTCAGGGTGCTAGTTTTGAAACCTATGCTGGTATTCGAATCCGTGGTTCTATGTTAGATGAAATCCGCAAGGGTGACTGGACTCCTCGTTCTGTTTATCGTAAATCAAGAGAAGTTTCTGATGCTATTTCCACTGTTGAATCACGCGTTTCTCGATCAGCAAAAGATGAAGAAATAGCTGAGGAAATGGAGGTATCTTTAGAAGATTATCACAAGATTTTACAAGATACTAATTCATCACACCTGCTTTCAATTGATCAGCCAGACCATGAAGAATTATCGGAAGATAGAATGGTTTATCAAGTGCAAACTCCATTAGGGGAATTGTCTGAAGAGGGATTTAAACAAGCAGTTGTGGACCAAATTCATAATTTACCAGAGAAAGAAAAACTAGTTATGTCTCTTTATTATGATGAAGAATTGAACCTACGTGAGATAGGGCAGGTATTAGAAGTAAGTGAGTCTAGAGTCAGTCAGATACACAGTCAGGCAATTAAACGTTTGAAATCTCGTTTGACGGATTGGATATAATTTCAACTAAATTTTGTAACAGCTTAGGTTGTCTTTTAAATCAAGTGGTTATGTCTGTAAGTGTGATTTTGCAATCGTAAATCTTCACATTTTCGCATAAAGTTTGTTGGTTATAGAAGTGAGCAGGCTAGTAAAAATCTTAAAGGGTCGCGTTTTTATATGGATAGTATACAAGAGACACAAATTCAAAGTTTATTACAATTAATAGATGAGAAGCATCATCAAGACGCTAAAGAAATTATAGAGTCTATGCTTAATAAGCAGAATTCTGGTTTACTGGGGCAAGTTGAAGATATTGCTAATAATTTGCACTCTACCTTAGATTCTTTTGGCGCGGATGCTTCAATTATTAGGCATGCAAAACTTGATTTACCAGATACATCAGAGCGCCTAGAGTATGTTATTAATGAAACGAAAACTGCTTCGGATAAAACCCTGTCCTCAGCCGAAAATATTTTAGCCGTGTTAGATTCAATTGAATCGAATGTGACGGATGATACGACTAAGGCATTAATTAGCCAGGCTCAGGATGAGGTTATTGCAATTATGACCGCCCAATCATTTCAAGATTTAACTGGACAAGTGCTGAATAGAATTATTATGGTGGTTACAACCCTAGAGCAAAGTTTGCATGAACTAATATCCTCAGCTGGCATTGATATTGAGGCAATTAAAATAGAGCAGACTGAAGAAGAGAAACGTAAGCAAGAAATGAAAGGGGTTGGACCAGATGTAACAAAATCTAGCCAAGATGATGTTGATGACTTATTGGCAGACCTTGGGATTTAGCCTCTTTTATTCATTTTATTTGGCATGCTCATTGCTTTTAGTTTCTACATACATATATTTTAGATATTGCTAACATTCTTGAGGGCTAAAACAGTGGATGAAGAGATTTTACAAGATTTTTTAGTTGAAGCATCTGAGCTGACAGATCAACTTGATGAGCAGTTAACTGACCTAGCAAACAACCCGTCTGATTCAGATTTACTCAATTCAATTTTTAGAGGTTTTCATACCATTAAGGGAGGGGCAGGCTTTCTTGATGTTAAACCTTTAATCGAAGTCTGTCATCGAGCTGAAAATATTTTTGACAAAATTCGTAATGGTGACATGGAGTACGATGCCCCTACTGCAGATGTGATTATGCGCTCGTTTGATGTCATTAGTGATTATATTGGTGAGTTGCGAGATGGTCAAAGGGATTTAGGGGAAGCTGATGCTGCTCTACTTGGCGAGTTAGATGTGTTGTGGAAAGGTGGCAAGCTAGAAGCTGAGAATAATGAAATCGCTGCAGAATCAGAGAAAACTGAGCAAACGGATGAAGTAACTTTAAGTTTAGCTGAGGGAGTTGATCCTGATGGAGACATGACGGATGAGGAATTTGAGGCGTTGCTAAATCAGCGTGATGCTGATTCAGTCAGTCACTATACAGATGAAGAAAAGTCGAGTTTACAGTTAGCTGAGGGAGTTGACCCAGACGGTGATATGACGGATGAAGAATTTGAAGCTTTGTTACAACAAAGAGATGAAAGAGAAGAAAGTGGTGAATTAACAGAAGAAGAATACAATCTTCTTTTAAATGGTGAAGATGCTTTGCTTGGATCCCCTAGTGAAACTTCTGTTGCTCCAGAAGCTTTAGCGACAAAGCCTGTACAAAAAGTTGAGGGTGTAGCTAAAGTGGAAAATAATAACAAAGAAGAGAAAGTTAAACCTGTTGCAACAGCGGAGACGACGGTTCGAGTTGATACCAAACGACTTGATGAAATAATGAACTTAGTCGGAGAGTTGGTTTTAGTTAGAAATCGATTACTTACTTTGAAAGGTTCTGAGGCAGAGCAGGAAGAGTTGTCAAATGCCGTTGCGAATTTAGATCACGTAACAACGGACTTGCAGAACTCGGTTATGAAAACTCGAATGCAGCCAGTTAAAAAAGTATTCGGTCGTTTCCCAAGGGTTGTTAGAGATTTATCACGCAAACTAGGTAAAGAGATAGACTTGGTTTTAGAAGGTGAAGAAACAGACCTAGATAAAAACTTGGTGGAAGCCCTCGCAGATCCTTTAGTTCACTTGGTTAGAAACTCGGTTGATCATGGTGTGGAGTTGCCAGAAGATAGAGAAGAAGCCGGTAAATCAAGAAAAGGAACTATTACACTTTCTGCTCAGCAGGAAGGGGATCATATCTTACTGTCTATTACGGATGATGGGAAAGGAATGGATCCAGATATGCTTCGTCGTAAGGCCGTTGAAAAGGGGTTGATGGATGAAGTAACAGCGAATCAGTTAGATGATAAATCAGCATTTGAATTAATTATGGCTGCTGGTTTTTCAACCGCAGAAGTGATTAGTGATGTCTCTGGTCGAGGAGTCGGGATGGATGTGGTTAAGACCATGATTACTAAGTTAAATGGTAGTGTGGATATCGTGTCTGAAAAAGGTTCTGGTACCCAGATTCGAATTCGAGTCCCACTTACACTTGCTATTCTGCCAACCCTAATGGTTTCCTTTGATCAGGACAGTTATGCAATTCCGTTAACCAGTGTACAAGAGATTTTTGATTATAATTCAGACTTGATTAATGAAATTGATGGTCAAATGATGGTCAGGTTGCGTGAAAAGAGTATTCCATTGCTATTCTTATCTGAGTGGTTAGCTCCCGATAAGAAATATGAAGATTATAATGAGCATAAGGTGATTATTGTCTCAATCGGTAATCAACGAGCAGGTCTTGTTATTCAGCATGTAAATGGGCAAGAAGAGGTTGTAATAAAACCGCTTGGTGTAATGATGAAGCATATTGATGGTTATGCGGGTGCAACCATTACAGGTAATGGTAGTATTGCATTAATTTTAGATTTACCTGGCGTAATACATCGCTTTTCATAAGAATTAAGGATTTAATATGGAACTTTCAGTAGCTGATTTACAAAATAATGAAAATGCAGTGACTCTTTCTGATGATGATCAGGAAAAGCATACTGGCCCAAATATTCGGTGTGTCCTCTTTGAATTGAATTCTGAAATATACGGTATTAACGTAAAAAAAATTAGAGAAGTTTTACGAGTGGGCGAAATTCGTAAAGTTGAAGGTTCAAGTGATAAAGTATTAGGAATCATCAACGTTCGAGGAATAATTGTAACGGTTGTTGATACGAGAACATCCTATGGTATTAAAGGCAAAGAATTTGATGATTTATCGAGGATAATTATTGTCGAACTTGACTCGGAAAATATTGTTGGAATGATGGTTGATAGTGTGGTGGAAGTAAAAGATATTCCAGAAAAACAATTTGAGCCAATTAGCTCAACGAAAGAAGGCGCATCAAAATACATACAAGCGATCGCTCACTTTCAGGATAAGGTTATCATCTTAATTGATGTCGATAATATGTTTGATGCGGATGCGCTTGAAGAATAATTGCTAAAAATCACCAGGGGGGATAGGTTAAGTTAAAAATGAAAAGTAAAAATTTTTCATTTTTAACAATTGGTTTCAGCCCCCCCCCTGGTGATTTTTAACTACTTCTAATCTCTTTAGGAATTGTTTTTGTAATAACTTTTGCCATTTCTTGAAGCATTTTAGGGTTTCCTGCAATAATATTACCTGATTCCAAGTAATTATCATCTCCCATAAAGTCGGTAACAATTCCTCCTGCTTCCATTACGATTAGTGCACCAGCTGCCACGTCCCAAGGTTTTAGGTTAAGTTCCCAAAAGCCATCAACTCGTCCTGCGGCAACATAGGCTAAATCTAAAGCGGCTGAGCCAGCACGTCTGAGTCCAGAGGTTTGCAACATAAACTCTTTAAAACTTGCTAAGTAGGCATCAACATAACTGTAGTCGTGGTAGGGAAAACCTGTTGCGAGTAAAGAATTTTCTAGTTTTTTCTGACCGCTCACTCGAATTTTGAAATCATTCATTTTCGCACCGTTGCCACGGGTTGCAGAAAAAAGTTCATCCTTGAATGGGTCGTACACAACACCGTGCATGAGTTTTCCTTTTTCTTTTACAGCAATTGAAACTGCAAACTGCGGAAATTGATGTAAAAAATTGGTTGTTCCATCCAGTGGATCAATTATCCATTCGAAATGTGAGGGTGTAGAATGTTTACCACTTTCTTCAGCCAGAATATTATGGTCTGGATAGTATTTACGAATGGTTTTTATGATAATGGACTCAGCGATTTTATCAATCTCACTGACATAGTCATTTCTGCCTTTTTCTTCAACCTTTAGTTGCCCTACATTTTCAAGTTCATTTATAATGAATTCGCCAGCTTCTTTAGCGGCAATTGTTGCAATATTTAATATAGGGTGCATAAGTATTTTGTCCAGATGTTTAATTGGGTGAATTATAGCGAAAATTTGATGCTAGAAGATTATAGAAATCACACAAAGTTAAAAAAAATTAAAATTGTACTGTTTGAAACTTCTCACTCAGGTAATATCGGCGCGATTGCGCGGGCAATGAAGAATATGGGGTTGAGCCAGTTAGTTTTGGTTAATCCAAAAGAATTTCCTAGCCAAACAGCTTCAGCGAGGGCTTCGGGTGCGGCAGATGTGCTTGATAATGCGGTGGTAGTGGATAATCTAGAAGCCGCATTAAAGGATTGTAGTCTAGTGATTGGTGCAAGTGCACGTTTACGGAGAGTATCCTGGCCGCAGCTGGATGTTAGAGAAACCGCTGATAAAATTATGCAAACGATACAAGACGAGAAGACTCAGGTTGCGATTCTTTTTGGAAGAGAGGATTCCGGTTTGAGTAATGCTGAGATGGATCACTGCCATTATCTTGCAAATATTCCGACTAACCCTGTGTATAGTTCATTGAATATCGCCGCGGCAGTACAGGTGTTTGCCTATGAATGTTTAATGGCGACCGATATCATTACCGAGAAACAAGAAACCTTAACCGGTTATAAAGATGAACTTGCATCGGTTGAGCAGTTAGAAGGGTTTTATGATCACCTTTATCAAATGCTACAAGATATTGAGTTTTTGGACCCAGCTAAAAATGCGCTATTTATGCGTCGCATGAGAAGATTGTTTAATCGAACACAGCTTGATGTTAAAGAAATTGATATTTTAAGGGGTATTTTAACGGCCTCACAAAGACAAGCAAAAAATGCTAAAAAGAGAAGTTGATAAATGTTTTCTAGAATTAAATCTGATATAAAATCTGTTTTTGACAGGGATCCAGCTGCTAGGAATACATTTGAGGTGTTGACGACCTACCCAGGTTTACATGCGATTTTGTTTTATCGACTTGCTCACTGGTTGTGGTCAAAAGGATTGAAGTGGTTTGCCCGTTTTATCTCTGGTCTTGCTCGCTGGTTTACGGGTGTTGAAATTCATCCTGCTGCTAAAATAGGGGAGCGTTTTTTTATCGATCATGGGATGGGGGTAGTCATTGGAGAAACTGCAGAAATAGGGGATGATTGTACTCTTTATCATGGTGTGACCCTCGGGGGGACAAGCACAAGTGAAGGTAAACGCCATCCAACATTGGCAGATAGAGTTGTTGTTGGTGCCGGCGCAAAAGTGCTAGGTCCTATCAATATAGGTGATGATGTCAGGATTGGTTCTAATGCCGTGGTTCTTAAATCTGTGACTGAAGATCGAACAGTTGTTGGGATACCTGGGCGAATTGTTGATTTGAAAAAAGACCAGGCTAGGCAAAAAATGGCTGAAAAAATTGGTTTTGATGCTTACGGTGTGACAGCTGATGCAACGGATCCAGTCGAAAAGGCAATATACAGTTTACTCGACCATATTCAGCGCCAGGATGAGCAGCTAGAAAAGTTAAATAAGGCGATTCTAGAATTGGGCGGCAAAGAAACTAAGATTGAAAAAACAAGTCTTGATGATGCTGTTCTAGAGCCTGATGACCCTGAACAAATGGCGCATTTGAAATAGCGTAACAACTCAGAGAATTTTAAAATCGATAATTTAGTAACGACCCTTGTTTTACCTTAGATTAGGGAATAAGGCAATTCTTGAGTTGTTTACTAGGTTATTGTATTATTCACTGAATTAGAATAATTGGAATTAGTCTATGAAGTTAACTTCTAAAGGTCGGTATGCAGTCATTGCAATGTTACATATTGCATTAACCCAATCTAAAAGTTCCATTACGCTTGCGATGATATCAGAAAGCCAAGAAATTTCGCTGTCCTACTTAGAGCAGATTTTTGCAAAGTTGAAAAAAGCAAATCTAGTTAATAGTAGTAGAGGACCAGGTGGAGGTTATAGCCTTACGCGCTCTGCCGATGAGATATCGATAAGAGAAATTGTTACCGCTGTAGATGAGAAAATCGATCCAAAAAAATGTGCAGGTAAACAAAATTGTAAAAAAGATGGTGCTTGCTTATCACATCATTTGTGGGAAGAGCTTAGTGCAACGATCGAAGCATTCTTAAACAATGTTAGTCTGCAAGATGTTATTAATAAAAAAACTAATTTTAAATTAGTGAGTTATTAGGAGGAAAACCAATGGCAGTAACTCTTACACAAGCCGCGGCAGATAGAGTAAATACAATGATAGAAAAGCGTGGTAAAGGCTTAGGTCTAAAGGTCTCTACTAAGGTAAGCGGCTGCGCAGGATTTTCTTATGTTGTTGATTATGCCGATGAAATAACGGAAGAAGATGAGGTTTTTGAATCTTGTAACGTAAAAGTGGTGGTTCCAAAAGAGAGTCTCCCTCATATTGATGGTATGGAGTTAGACTATGTTATCGGTGGATTATTAAATGCAGGTTTTGAGTTTAATAACCCACAGGTAAAAGATTCTTGTGGTTGTGGTTCATCGTTTTCTACCTAGTCTCTAATCCTCAGATAGGATTTGGGCTAGAGTAAGTCTCAATCATAAAAATGAGTTTGCCTTTTATTCAGTGTCTCCTTAAATAACGCTGAAATATAGCTTTTTAATGGCAAAAAGCTTTCTA
>CAYUHO010000023.1:0-15406 GCA_964444445.1 uncultured Piscirickettsiaceae bacterium
ATGAAGCTCACTATGCACTTTATGGTTTAATGCCTGATTGGAGTTATTTTGATCACCCTCCTTTAGTTGGTTGGTTACAGATAATTCCTATGTGGTTAGCCCCTTATGATTGGGCTGCTCGCATTGTGCCAATTCTATTGTTTATTTTTTTAAACTACCTACTCTTAACGCTAACCCGTAAGCTATACCCTAGTGGAAACCCTGACTGGCTCGGGTTTTGGGTATTGGTTTTATTAAATACAGGGATACTGTTTAACCTGATGGGCTTTGGCATGTTGCCAGACAATCCACTAATGGTCATCACTCTTGCCATTATTCTAGTCGTTATCAAAATTCTTAAACAGAATAGACTGATTGATTGGGGCTATTTAGGAATATTAGTGGGTTTAGCTGCTTTAGCAAAGTACACTGCCATCACTCTAGTGGCTTCCTTACTACTCATTATGCTAATGGAAAAACGTTGGTTTTGGTTGCGACAAAAGGGCTTATATCTTGCCATACTAATCGCCTTTATTTTAATTCTGCCGATTCTATATTGGAATAATATCCACGAGTGGGCATCCTTTATTTATCAACTAGAGCACGGGACACACGGTTCATCTTGGTCAATAGAACGACTAGCCAAATCCCAAGCAATCCAATTTTTAGTTTACAGCCCTCTATTATTTTTAGTAGGCTGGTGGCTGATTTTGAAACCTGCCAATTATCTAAACCCTGCTCCTCGATTACTACTGGCATTTTCTTTGCCCATTATGTTTTTATTTGCCTACACTTCAGGTTATGAAGAAAGCTTACCTCACTGGGTTGCATTAGCATGGCTACTGCTAATTCCGATTGTGGTTAATCATCTTTGGCAAAAACAACACTCAAAATGGTTAAAACCAATCATTGTTCTACACCTTGCTTTTAATATTGGTTTAATCCTATTTGCCCATAGTCTACTGGTAACCCCCTGGGTTTCAAACGGAGATTACAAAAACCCGCTCGATAGGGAATATGGTTGGGATGAAGTTGCAAAAGTTGCAAAAAAATTGCAAACAGAATTACAAATAGAGGGAAAACAAGAAAATAACAAACTTCCATTATTTGTCCCTAACTGGAGTTATGGTAGTCATTTAAGTTGGTCTGCACGCCCTCAGCCTGTCTTTATTGCCAATCAAAAACAAACCCAATTCCCCTATTGGTATGGTTCACCAAAAGCGGGCATGAACGGTTTACTGGTCGTGCCTCACTATGACGATATCCCGCCTAAAGTAGGTAAAACTTATCACTTTGAAACTTGCCAGTACCTTAAACAAGTGGATTTACAAAAATATGGTAAAATCGTGGTCGGTTATCACTTTTACAAATGTACAAATTATCAAGAGCCATCTAAATAATCATGATTTCAATCATCGTCCCAACTTATCAAGAAGTAAAAAACCTACTACCACTTGCAAAAATGATTCAAGAAGCGCTTTCTATCATGCCTGAAGAAGAATATGAAATCATTATCATGGATGATAATTCACAAGATGGTTCAATTGAAAAGGTGGCTGATATTTCTTATCAGCACCCGATTAGAATTGTAACTCGTACTGAAAACAGAGGACTGTCTCCCTCTGTCATTGATGGATTTTCTGAAGCGAAAGGGGATTATGTCGTGGTCATGGATGCTGATTTATCGCACCCTGCAACGGCAATCCCTAAAATGGTAAAACAGCTAAAAGACAAATCCAGTGATTTTGTACTCGGTTCACGTTATGTTGAAGGGGGGAGCATTGGGAAAGAGTGGACCTTATTTCGTTTTATCAATTCAGCCATGGCAACGCTACCGGCACTTCCGCTAACCAAAGTAAAAGACCCTATGTCAGGCTTTTTTTCTTTACGAAGAGAAGATATTCCCGCATCAAACCACCTTTCTGCAATTGGTTATAAGATTGCCTTGGAGGTGATGGTAAAAGGGAAGTTTGACAAGGTCACAGAAGTGCCCATCCATTTTGTAGATCGTATTCATGGTGAATCAAAACTGACTCTAAAAGAACAATTACTCTATCTGCGCCACTTACGTCGTTTGTATCAATTTAAATTTCAAACAAAAGCTGAATTTTTTCAATTTGCCGCAGTGGGTAGCAGTGGGTTTGTTGTCGATTTATTAGTTTACTTACTCCTGCAAACGTTCGGCTTAAGTCACACTCTTGCAAGGGCAATTTCTTTTTGGCCAGCAGCGTCTTGGAACTGGGCACTCAATCGTGGCATCACATTTAACCACCGCGAAAAAACCAAAAAAACAACCCAGTGGAGCACCTTTGTTACCAGCTCACTGATTGGGTTTGGTGTGAACTACGGAACTTACTATACCTTAACAACCTTTGTCCCATTTTTTCAAGAACATCAAATTTTGGCATTAATCATTGGTGTATTAATGGGAATGGGCTTCAATTTTTCAATTTCAAACCTGTTTATCTTCAAAAAATTAAGAGATGAAGTTGAAGAAGAAAAACGTTAGGCTAGGCTTGGTTTAGGCTAGCGACCAACCCCCTGTAACTATCCAGATTAGCGCAACCTTTTCATTAAAGCCAATGCTATCGTGATGAGAATAATAGAGGGTAAGAAGGCGCCCATAATTGGGGAAAGGTTATAAACCACACTTAGGTTCCCAAAAATTTGATTGAGCAAATGAAACCCCATTCCAATCATAATCCCAATAAAAATTCGTTGACCAATACTTACTTGTCTTTGCGAGCCAAATACCAAGGGAAAAACAATCGCAACCATTCCAAAAATTACCAGGGGGGCAGCAACCTTACGCCAAAAAGCAAGTTGATAAGATTCAGCATCTAGGTCATTTTCATCTAAGAATGCTATATATTGGTATAAATCGACTATTCCCATATAGCGAGTTTCTAAATTTAAGTTTTCTAATAAGCTCGGATCAATTGGCAAACTAACGGATTGGGTTGGTTGGTTTTGCTGTCGGTAAGTTAGAGCCTTCCAACGATACTCTTCTAGCCCTGAAACATGCTTTGCTTTCCACCCTAGTTCAACGCCAGTCACCTTTTTTAAAACCCATTTTCCATTTTCAAACGCTGCGACATCTGCATGTAAGCTGTGAGTTATATTGCCTTGTTTTAGGGTATAGATTTGCACATCCAAAAGCTTGGTTGCTGAAATCATTTTCCCCACACTGATATAACGATTCTCTTCTTTCATCCACAAGGAGTTTTTACTACCAATTGAGAAGTTAGAGTTAAGCGCCTCACCACGAATTTTTTTGGCATAGGTTTCTGCTTTAGGTGCGAAGGTTTCTCCCACTAGCGCGATCATTATCCACAAAATAAAAGTCGCCTTCATTACTGCCCAAAAAATTCGCCTTATCGACCAACCCGTCACCCTCAAAACCGTCAATTCAGAATGGTTTGCCAAGCTGCCCATCGCGAGTAGTGTACCAATTAGAATCGCCATTGGAAAAATCTCATACCCAAAAACGGGGAGTTTTAACAGGGTATAAAGCAAGCCTTTAGAAAGTGTATACTCCTCAGTCAGTTTTCCTATTTGTATCATAAATTCAGAAAAGCCAAGAATAATCAGTAAAACAAAAACAACCATCAAAATATAAGCAACCAGTGTTTTCGCTAAGTAGCGTTCAATCAAGTTCATCTAGCTACTTTTCCGTAATGCATACAACAAAAACAACAATGGCACCAGCCAAAGACCCAAGAACATAGGTATCTCTCCATCCGCCAACATATCTTTATTCGTGACCAGTAATTGGCTAAAAACCACGTATAAAATTAAGGCAATAAACAATTTAGAAAACCGCCCTTCCCTAGGCTTAGTTTTACTCATTTTCAAACCTAATAAGCCTAGTACGATAATTGAAAACGGAACCACTATTCGCCAATGTAACATTGCTTGTTCCTTAGTATTCTCTGATATCCACAACTGATAACTAGACGTTTCAAAACGTTTTTTCGAAGCGGGTTTGACTTGAATTTCTGGCAAATAACCTTCAAAACGCTCAAACTTGCGGATGGTTAAAGCATCTCCTTGACTCAAGCCTTCATAACTTGCTCCATTAAAAAGCATCAATACCAACTTATCATCCACCCAAGCAAACTTCCCATTTGGGGCAATAATGGTTAAATCCCGCTCTTTATTTTTCAGTTGAACCCATATATTTTCCATTGTTTTATCATCGCGAATCGTTTTGGCATAAAACACCCCTGAATCATTCGGTAACTCATTAAACTTACCAGGTGTAATTGCAGCAAGCGGACTGGTCATCTGTGCTTTAGAGATTGTTTCTCTTTCTTGTTGAAAACTCCAAGGAGAAACATATAGCGTAATCCATGCGGTAAAAAGTGCCAGTGGTAATAAAAACCAAAAGACCCTTATTTGAAAATATTTTTCGCCCACTCCACAACTATTTAAAACCACCATTTCCTGATCTTGATACAAACGACCGATTGCTAACATCACTGATAACAAAGCGACTAAAGGTAAAATGACTTCCAGTGCAGGCGGAATTTTATAAAGAATCACTTGAAAAACAACGGACGAAGGAATCTCTGACTTAACCGCTTCAGCCAGTAAACGTGTGGTTTCTGTCCCAAAGGTTATCAACATCAAAACAGATAAAACAGCAAAAAATGTTAAATATAATTCTTTGTAGATATATTTATCAAGAATTCGCAAAAATAACCGCCATAGAGTTTAGAACCCTAATCTTCAGCTAGGAATTTGGTATATAGCATCCCCCCTTTTGTCCTAGGAAATCATTAAAAATACCCGCCGAACCTATGGGTGCGACTAAGATTTTTAACAACCCCCTAGAACAAAAGGGGTAACACTATATATCCAAATCCTAACTAAAGATTAGGGTAAAATAATCAGAATGAGACTATTTTAGCAATATATTTTAGCAATGACAGGAATAACATGAAACAAATTCAATTTTCCCTTACTGAAACACTTACCTTATCTGACTATGACACCCTTATTGTTCCCATTTTTGAGGATGGCAGTCTGCCATCAGAACTTGCAGAACTCGCACTTGAAAAAACCGTTTCAAATTTAATCAAAGACGGCGATTTTAAGGCTAAATCTGCCACTACGCTCATGTTAATTGGTCAACCGCAGATTAAACGTATTTGCTTGGTTGCTGTTGGCAAAAAAGACTCACTAACCGATAAAGCCTATGTTGATATTTGCCAAGCCGTCAGCAAAGAAATCAATGCGGCAGGCAGTCAATCTTGCTTAAACTTAATTAGCAGCATATTTTCTGATAAAAATCACCAGGGGGGGGTGTACCAAGCGACCCTATCACTGCAAAAAAACCAATATGATTACACCCACGCAAGTAGAGGTAAATTTCCGGAAAAAACTAGCCAGGTTAAAAATATGGCTTTCTTTACTCAAAAAAATACAAATACTGAACAAGCAATTTCACAAGCACAAGCAACCGCTGTTGGAATGGCACTTACCCAAGACCTAGCCAATATGCCAAGTAATTTCTGTACCCCAACTTACCTTGCAGAAACGGCAGAACAGTTAGCGCAAGACTATGGCTTTGATTGCAATATACTTGAGCGTTACGAAATGACTGAAATGGGCATGGGTGCTTTTATGGCAGTTGCTCAAGGTGGAGAAGAACCACCAAAAATGATTTGCCTGTCCTATCAAGGAAGTGATAACAAAGATGATGCACCGATTGCGTTAGTTGGTAAAGGCGTTACTTTTGACACGGGAGGAATCTCATTAAAGCCAGGGGCTGGCATGGATGAAATGAAATATGACATGGGCGGTTCAGCAACCGTACTTGGCGTTTTCAAAGCATTGGGTGAATTAAAACCAAAAATAAATCTTGTCGCAGTGATTCCATCAACGGAAAACATGCCATCAGGTGATGCGATTAAACCGGGTGATGTTGTGACCTCCTTATCAGGACAAACCATTGAAATACTCAATACGGATGCCGAAGGCCGCCTCATTTTGTGTGATGCCCTCACCTATGTTCAGGATACCTACAAACCAAAACAAATTGTTGACATGGCAACCCTGACAGGTGCATGTATTATTGCATTGGGACATCATATGTCAGCGGTACTTGGAAACAACCAAGACCTTGTTGATGAATTAATTTCCGCTAGCCAAACAACCTATGATCGTTTTTGGCAAATGCCTTTATCGGAAGAATATGATGAGCAACTAAAATCCAACTTTGCTGATATGGCAAATATTGGCGGTAGAGCAGCAGGCACCATTACTGCCGCTCAATTTCTCGCAAGATTTACCAAGGATGTCGAGTGGGCGCACCTTGATATCGCTGGAACAGCTTGGACAAGTGGTGCAAATAAAGGGGCAACAGGTCGTCCTGTTCCCGCATTGGTTGAGTTCCTACTTCAGAAAACGAAATAATTAAAATGTCTAACAATAAGCAAGACGTCTTGTTCTATGTACTTAGCACCAATGATGAATTGTCGCGAGATAAATTCATTGTAAAGTTGGTCAATAAAGTCAATAGTGAACAACGCCAAGCCGATATACGTTTATTAACACTTAAAGACTGCTCACGCCTTGAACAATCTATTTGGCAATACAAACCACACAGTTTTATTGCCAACAGTATTGCCAGAGAATTACCTGCGCCAATTCAACTTTGGGGGCAGGAAGTAACAGAGCCCAGCAATGATATTTTGCTAAACTTGCATACAGAATTTCCTGAAAACTTTACCCAATACCAAAGAACAATTGAAGTTCTCGACCAATCAACAGAATTGATTGAAATGGCACGAAAAAGATGGAAACAATATAAATCTCAAGGAGTTGAACCGACGGTTCATAAAATCTAAAAATGAATATACAGCAACTACTCGAATTTTCAGTTCAACAAAACGCATCTGACCTACACCTTTCATCAGGCTTACCGCCGATGATACGAATTGATGGCGATATGAAACGTATCGAAATGCCTGAACTTTCTGCCGATGAAGCGAAAATAATCATTTATGAAATTATGAGTGATGAGCAGCAGAAGGATTTTGAAGAAAAATTAGAAGCTGACTTCTCATTCGAGCTTCCAAATATTGCTCGTTTCAGGGTTAATATTTTTATGCAAAATAGAGGCATCTCCTCTGTTTTTAGAACCATTCCAAGCACTGTATTAACCCTCGAAGAGCTGAAAGCACCCGATGTTTTCAAAGACGTTTCTAGCATGCACCGTGGGATAGTTTTAGTCACTGGCCCAACCGGGTCTGGTAAATCCACCACCCTTGCCGCAATGATTGACTATGTCAATAGCAACTACAAACATCATATTCTAACCATTGAAGATCCAATTGAATTTGTTCACACCCCCAAAATGTCGCTTGTTAACCAACGTGAAGTTCATCGAGATACTAAGAGTTTCAATAACTCTTTGAGAGCGGCATTGCGAGAAGATCCCGACGTGATACTCGTCGGGGAATTACGGGACTTAGAAACCATCAGCTTAGCCTTAACCGCTGCCGAAACAGGACATTTAGTTTTTGCGACCCTACATACCAGTTCTGCCTCAAAAACCATTGACCGAATTATTGATGTTTTCCCAGCTGGGGAACAAGCAATGGTTAGGTCAATGTTATCAGAATCATTACAGGCAGTTATCTCACAAACCCTAATTAAAAAACAGGGGGGTGGGCGTGTCGCTGCACACGAAATCATGCTTGGTTCATCATCTATCCGCAACTTAATTCGAGAAAACAAAGTACCACAAATGTACTCGATTATTCAAACTTCCAATAAAGTCGGAATGAAAACGCTTGACCAGGATTTAAGTAGATTAGTAAAAGAGGGCATTATTAGTAAGCAGGCAGCTTTTGAAAAAGCAAAAGATAAAAGCCAGTTTAGTTAAATTTTAAGGTAACTACCAACCAACCCCCCATAACTACTCAGCTTAGCTCTAAGCGATGACTGGTTTTATTGGTGGTTACAAACCTGCAATCGTTAAGGGAATCCTAGTAGGTTTTTGCCAAAAATGCTCAATTAGCTTCTGCTTCCCTTTCTCTTCAACTTGATAACTAATGTAATAAAGATCCTCTTCGCCAGGGTAAGCAAATACTGCAACACTGGACCAATCTAGCTTTTGATTCTTTGCAACTAACCAGCTATTAATCTCAACCAGTACTTCTTGTTTTTCATGGTCATACAAGGTATTCTCCGCTAAAGCTAAGGGCTCATTCTTTGCAATAATCACTGGCGTTGTTTCGTCTAGTCTATGTTTAGAAAGTAAGGTTTGCATAGCAGGATTATTCAAAACCACACACCCTCTGCTTGCCAGCGGTGCACGACTAAAGGTACTTCTTGGCGTACCATGTAACCAAATACCTGAGCCAGTCCGACCCTGCTTTTTATCCCAGTCATTAGGATAACTCAAAGTCAAAGCACCAATGCCATATAAATCTGCCAAATCTTTATCGGCAATTTGTTGCTTAATGCTATAGATGCCAATCGGCGTTTTTAAATCACCACGATAGGTTTTGCCTGTCCCTTTTCGGCCAATCGAAACATAATAGTTAGCTAGTTGTTGGTAGCCATTTTCGCTATTTTCATATAGATACAGTCGGTTAGTATCTGTGCTGACGATAATGAGTTTATTTGCATTGTTAGGTTTTAATACATACTGTTGAATCAGTTTGTTATGCTGTTTTAAAACTGGCGTTTGCCAACGTAATTTTGCTTCGAGCAATAGCTGGTCTATTTTCTTTTTATTTTGTATTCGTTTTTCATTGAGCAACCCTAAATCACCCGATTTTATTGCTAGCATTTCTGCTTTTAACAACTGAGCAAGCTTATACTTACGGTTTTTTTCTGCCAGCCTATCAATATCTTGCAAGGCTGAATTAAATTGCCCTTGCTGGATTTGTGTCAAGGCTTTCAGCAAATCCTGTTCAACCGTTTCAGTTGCATTTGCGACACTCACAAAAACCAAGCTGGCATAGCAGGATAAAATCAAGCTGATTAAAACATTAAAACTCATGGTTTGACTGCCCTTTCCCCTATTATTTTCCACTCTTGATTGATATATTGCCAAATAAGCTGTTTTTGAACTTTATCCGAAAAACGGCTAGAACGAAAATCTTGATAAAATCGAGCTTTCACTTTATCGTCAGCAATTGCTTCTAACACTATATCCGTTAAGTTTAATCGAATAAATTTTGGCGTATATAAACTATTTTTTCTGGCTAAGCGCCAATCTTGCGCGTTATTAAATCCGTCTGCATAATAACCCTTTGCATAAAACTCAAGATAGGCATCTAAATTCTGTCCTTCCCAACTAACACGCCAATTTTCAATTTGATTAATGACCTGTTCGAAACTCTGTTCCAATTGTTCAACTTTTGCCAAATCAACATTTTTTTTCAGTCCTTTTTTTAAACCAGACCATTTCGCTTTTGGTTTAATAAGTTCAGAACCCTTTAGCACTTTTTGATAAGCTTGTTGTGCTTGATAAGCATAGATATTGTTTAAGTTATCTAACAACATTTTGGTATCAGCATCATACCTTAGTGCTTGTTCAAGCAGTTTTTGTGCTTCAGAATAGCGTTCATTTTTCATCAAGAACGCAGCATAGTTATTTGCGATGGCTTTATCCGTTGGGTAATCCTTGATTAAAGATTGCCAAAGTTTATTGATAAATTCTTCACGCTCACCTTGTTCAGTGCCTAACGGATAATTTTGCGAGAGCGCCAATGCCTTCGCAAAACGTTCATGATAATTTGCACTCACTCCCGTGCTCATTATCAGCAAACAAACAAAGCTACTCATTAATAATCGAATCACATCAATCTCTTTTTGAATCGCATAAATATCACCCTAAATTCCAGCCGGATATTGTACCCGAATTAAACATTGACACTACCCCCCCTGGTGATTTTTTATTTTTAAATCATATTGTTGTACTTCGACACAGGCTACTGCGTTAGTGCTCCAATGCCAACCATTTTATTCTTTAAGTTCTTTACATCATCCCGTAACTGCGCTGCCAGTTCAAAATTTAAATCTTTAGCGGCTTTATACATTTTCTTTTCAGTGTCTTTGATCGCTGCTGCCACCTGAGCAGGGGTCATTTTGACGGTTTTTTCAACAAAGTAGTCCGCTGTTTTTTCTGCTGCTTTTCGGTTTTTATTTGCTTTTGCAGCATAGGGGGAATCTTCTAAAATATCGGTTACTTTTTTGTTAAGTCCTTTTGGCGTAATGTGATTAATACGATTAAATTCAACTTGTTTTTCTCGCCGTCTCTGAGTTTCGCCAATTGCTTTATCCATGGATTTAGTTATTTTGTCCGCATACAGAATTGCCTTTCCGTTTAAATTACGAGCAGCTCGCCCCATGGTTTGAATTAAAGCACGTTCTGAGCGTAAAAAACCTTCTTTATCTGCATCTAAAATACAAACCAATGAAACTTCTGGAATATCTAAACCTTCTCTTAACAAGTTAATTCCCACTAAAACATCAAACTCACCAAGCCTCAAATCACGAATAATTTCAATCCGCTCAACTGTATCAATGTCAGAGTGCATATACCTCACTCTAACTTGATGATCTTCTAAATACTCTGTTAAATTCTCAGCCATTTTTTTGGTTAGGGTTGTGACCAAAATGCGCTCGCCCTTCTCCGCTCTTATTTTAATTTCACTAAGTAAATCATCCACCTGAGTTACGGCAGGTCTAATCTCTACAATCGGATCTAACAAACCTGTTGGACGTACAACCTGCTCGACCACTTTTGACTGGTGTTCAGCCTCATACTTTGCAGGCGTAGCCGAAACAAAAATTGTCTGGGGCATAATTCTTTCAAACTCATCAAAACGCATCGGGCGATTATCCATCGCAGAAGGCAATCTAAAACCATAGGTCACTAAATTTTCCTTTCTTGAACGATCCCCTTTATACATTCCGCCAATTTGTGGAATGGTCACATGGCTTTCATCAATAAACATCAGTGAGTTTTTAGGTAAGTAATCCAACAAGGTTGGAGGCGCTTCACCTTCCCCCCTGCCAGATAAGTAGCGAGAGTAGTTTTCAATTCCTGAACAATAACCTAGTTCTTGCATCATTTCTATATCGAGTTTGCTACGCTCTTCAAGCCTTTGAGCTTCTACCAGTTTGTTATTTTCACGCAACAAAACAAGGTGTTGTTTTAACTCAATTTTAATCTGCTCAATTGTTTTCAAAATCTTTTCCATCGGGGTAACATAGTGAGATTTTGGATAGACGGTTACCCTGGTAGGTTGACTGATAACCTCGCCCGTTAAAGGATCAAACCAAGAAATGGTTTCAACTTCATCATCAAACAATTCTATCCTGACAGCATATTCATCTGCTTCCGCAGGAAACACATCGATCACATCACCCCGAACACGATAGGTTCCACGCCAAAGCTCAATATCATTTCGGGTATATTGCATCACCGCAAGTTGCTTTAAGATATCTCTTTGCGAAATAACATCTCCCAGACGAATTTGCAAAATCATACTTAAATATTGCTCAGGGTCTCCCAATCCATAAATCGCAGAAACCGTAGCGATTAATATCACATCCTCTCTTTCTAACAATGCCTTGGTTGCAGACAAACGCAACTGCTCAATCTGATCGTTGACAGAGGAATCTTTTGAAATATAAGTATCAGAAGCAGGCACATAAGCTTCAGGTTGATAATAATCGTAATAAGAAACAAAATATTCAACCGCATTATTGGGAAAAAAACCCTTCATCTCTCCGTATAACTGAGCCGCTAAGGTTTTGTTATGAGCTAAAATAATGGTGGGTCGTGCCACGGATTTAATTACATTTGCCATGGTAAATGTTTTACCTGACCCTGTTACACCTAACAGGGTTTGAAAAGCTTCTCCATCTTCAATTCCTTCCACTAATTCAGCAATCGCTTTGGGCTGATCACCTGCAGGTTGATAGTGGGAATTTAATTGAAATTTTTTAGTCATACTTTTCTCTTACAGACCGTTTTTTTTGCTAGAATTAATGGTGTATTTTAACTGCTAACAGAACAAAAAGAGTTATAAAATGTCAAGACTGTCTAATCGAGTAAACCGTGTTCAACCTTCCCTTACTTTAATCATTACAGCAAAAGCTGCCGAACTAAAAGCCGCAGGGAAAAACATCATCAGCCTTGGAGCAGGTGAGCCAGATTTTGATACACCAGAGCACATTAAAGAAGTTGGAATTAATGCGATAAAGAATGGACAAACACGATATACCGCGGTGGATGGGATACCAGAATTAAAAACAGCCATTATCAACAAGTTCAAGCGTGACAATAATTTAGATTTTGAAGCAAACCAGATTCTCGTTTCTTCAGGTGGAAAGCAAAGTTTCTACAATTTGTGTCAGGCAGCATTAGATGATGGAGACGAAGTAATCATTCCTGCACCATATTGGGTTTCTTATCCTGACATGGCATTACTCGGTGGCGCAACGCCAGTTATCGTCGAAGCTGGAATCGAACAAGGCTTCAAAATTACAGCAAAACAATTAGAAGAAGCGATTACACCAAAAACTAAAATCTTTGTCCTAAACAGTCCATCAAATCCAACGGGGGCCGTCTATACAAAAGAAGAACTAGCAGCGCTTGGCAAGGTATTGATGAAGCATCCAAATATTATTATTGCCTCTGATGATATGTACGAACATATTTTACTCGCCGACACGCCTTTTACAAACATTCTAGAAGCCTGCCCAGAGTTGAGCGATAGAACAGTTGTCATGAACGGCGTTTCCAAAGCCTACTCAATGACAGGCTGGCGAATTGGTTATGCAGGTGGTCCAGTAGATTTAATCACTGGAATGCGGAAAATTCAATCACAAAGCACTTCTAACCCATGCTCAATTTCTCAAGTTGCAGCGACAGAAGCACTTAATGCATCACAAGAATGCATTCAGACCATGCTTGTCGAATTTAAAAAGCGCCATGAATTTGTAGTTGAAAGAATCAATGAAATTCCTGGTTTTAAATGTATCCCTGCTTCAGGTGCTTTCTACGCTTTCTTCAATGTCGAAGAGGCAATGGCTAAAAAAGGCTTTAAAACCGATGCCGAAATGGCAACCGCAATTTTGGAAGAGGAGGAAGTCGCGCTGGTACCTGGCTCAGCTTTTGGTGCAGACAATCACTTAAGAATTTCATTTGCGACGAGCATGGAGAACCTAATCAATGCACTTGAAAGAATTGATAGTTTCATGTTAAACTGGTAATAAGTAAGTAAAAAACTTTTTTGAAAAGCTGATAAAGCTTACATTAGGAGTTTAAAAATGGACATTAAAAGTACAGCACACCACATTTCACCCGCGAACTCAAATCACCAAGCAGGGATTCCGAGTCAGAATAAGTTTGCCGAAAAAGAGTCCAGTGCAATTGCCGCTTTAAAAGAAAAAAAAGCGGAAAGCATCAAAACTGAAAACGTCAATTCAGACAACAAACCCGTTGAAAAACCAACGGATACAGAACAAGCTGATACAAGCTATCAACAAATCATCTCGCAATTAAAATCAAGGGATAGAGAAGTCAGGGCTCATGAGACTGCCCACCTAGCGGCTGCTGGACAGCACGCAGCAGGTGGAATTAGCTATACTTATCAGACAGGTCCTGATGGCAACAAATATGCCGTTGGTGGTGAAGTAAGCATTGATACATCTCCCGTTCGCAATGATCCTGAAGCAACCTTAATTAAAGCTCAGCAAGTACAAAGAGCAGCCCTTGCTCCAGCAGAACCCTCTTCTCAAGATAGAGCAGTAGCAAACCAAGCGGCATCAATGGCTATGCAAGCAAGAAAAGATATCGCTCAACAAGCCAATACTGAAAGAGCTGAAAAGTCAGAAAACAACCTATCTAAGACAAGTTCAGAAACAAGTGTTCAAACACAAGAAACTAGATCTAGTCATGCCCAAGAAAATGCACAAACCAAAAATGACGATGAGAACTCCCTAACTCAATCGCAAAAACAATTTCAAATTAGAAATATGCTTACTGCTTAGAAAAAAGAACGTTCAAGTTTTTTATAAAGTCTAAAACAAAACCTATCAGAATTACTGCCCTAATATTTCAATAATATTAGGGCTGTAGACTATGAGTAATTCCAGAAAAGAACTATTCGATATCTTGCGCTTCTAAGCGCACTTGATGCGCTAAAGCTTCAATATCCTTTGCTGCACCATGTTTTGCATCTGAATGCACCACGCCTAATGCAGCAATTAACAAGGTTTCTAATTCATCAAAGTGTTCATTAGAAATTGTATCAATTTGCTCCTGAGTTAACATTTTTTTGAATCTATCAACCACATCTTTTGCATGATTTGTGTAATGAATGTGCATTTTTCCCCCTTAGTCTTCTTTAAAAACTTCTTCACCTGAACTAATAATTAGTGGATCTGCTGGCGCTAACTCTTCACTCTTCTCCTCATAGGGGAAGTGGTTTAATACATAACGCATTGCTTCAAGTCGTGCCCGTTTTTTGTCATTAGACTTGACCACTGTCCAAGGTACTTCCTTTGTATTGGTATAAAAGAACATATCTTCTTTTGCTCTAGTATATTCTTCCCATCTGTCTAGTGAAGCTAAATCCATAGGGCTTAACTTCCACTGTTTTAATGGATCACCTTTACGAGAATTAAAACGACGTAACTGCTCTTCTTGACTAACCGAGAACCATAGTTTGATAATCTGAATTCCACTGGCAGCTAGCATACGTTCAAACTCTGGTGCCTGGTGCATAAACTGGTTATACTCAGGTGGAGAACAGAAGCCCATTACTCGCTCAACCCCAGCACGGTTATACCAAGAACGATCAAGTAAAACAATTTCACCTTCAGTAGGTAGGTGATTTATATAACGCTGAAAATACCATTGCCCCTGTTCGATTTCACTTGGCTTATCAAGTGCAACGACACGTGCTCCACGTGGATTAAGATGTTCCATGATGCGTTTTATCGTTCCCCCTTTACCTGCGGCATCTCGCCCTTCAAATATAATAACAACTCGCTTTCCTTGCTCTTTTACCCACTTTTGTAGTTTAAGTAACTCTATTTGAAGTTGTTTTTTTTGTGCCTCATATTCCCTTTTCTTTAGTTTTTCTTTATAAGGGTACTTCACATCACTTGATCTAATTTTTTTCACTTTGGTTCCTTTTGTTCATTGCTTAATATTTGGCTTTTTTATTAGAGACCTTTAGGGTGCAAAAGTCTCTATTAGTAATAAAAAAGCTATTCCCTTTAATAATACGCCTATTTTAGGTAAAAAAGAAATGAAATAAATTGATAGGAAAAATAAGTTTTTTTAATCAAGTTTTTTCAAACTAGAAAAAATAAAAAATGGATTTATTTTAACCTCATGTTTATGCCCTTTAGGGTGCAAAGGTCTCTTTAAGGAAACACTTAA
>CAYUHO010000024.1:0-15377 GCA_964444445.1 uncultured Piscirickettsiaceae bacterium
CAGAAAATCAGATGATACTGAAGTTTCTGTTCAGTCAACTCAATTAACAATTTCAACAGGCTTGCCTGACCAAAATAGTTTTTCGCTTTCGCTTGAAAAGTTAGCGGTCGAAAGTGATGGTATTGATGGTGTGACAAATACGATTACGGTTCGCTTAGCAGAACATTTTAACAACCCTGTTCCAGAGGGAACAATTGTCAACTTCACTACAGAAGGTGGTACTGTCCCTGCAAGTTGTGCAACAGATGCGACTGGTGCTTGTAGTGTTGATTGGGTTTCTAGTAACCCAAGACCGGCAGATCACCGTGTGACTATTTTAGCTTATGCGATTGGTAATGAAACACTTTATGATATAAATGGGAATGGTGTTTTTGATGATGGTGATAGTTTTGATGATGTAGGAGAAGTCTTTCGAGATGATGATAAGTCAGGTACTTATAATCCTGTTGATAGTTCGTTTAGCCAAAAAGAAAAGCTATTTGATTATGATGGAAATGGTATTTATAGTGCAGGTGATGGAGTGTATAACGGTGTTTTTTGTAATCATTCGTCTTTATGCCCTGCCTCAAGTGATAATCTTGCGGGACGTTCTAACCTGTTGCTTAATATTTCTGCCCAAGCAACGATGATTATGACAGCTAGTTATCCAACGGTTGAACTTTATCGAAATAACGCGGGTTCTGATAGCTGTTTTGATAGCAACGGCAAGTTGCGTGCTGGTTGTGATATCGTTAGTAATCATGCTTTTATTGCTGGTGCAAGCCAAAGGTTTAATGCCCTCATTGCAGATTCTGTCGTTAAGTGTTCCGACGGTTCTGGAAATAGGGTTGAGTCAACGGATCCTAATGATGCTGCTTGCATTGTAGTCGAAAGGCAATCAACTGCAAACGGTGCAAGTATCGCAATTTCAAGTGGGATTGGTATCGCACCTACAAGTTTACCTAGTCTTATTACTAAAACAGTGAATCATATAGAGAGGAGTTTTGTATTAGTTTCCTCCGATGATAATGCAGAAGTAGAGACGGGAGAGCTGAAGTTGACCGTTACTATGCCTGAGTCAAATACGACAGTTGAAGCTTTGATTAATTTAACCGATAGTGTTAATTGAGTTTGTAGTGGTAGATTCCTTAGAATTTGTAGAAAAAAACACCAAGGGGGGGTGGTTTCCATGTAGAGCATGGAAACCGTTAGCTTTGTTTTAATTAAAACTTTACGCCATAGCTTTTAAAGTATGTGTTTTTAGAATCAATTTTGTAAGTCCAGCTAGCACCTGAATTTTTCCAACCATTTTTTAAGCGGAAGCCTTTTCTGTTTCCTTCTTTTAGTTTTCCACCTTCAAAACCATCCGTCATAATGTAAACTTTTTTATAACCATATTGATTAAGCATTTTAGCAACAGGGGCGGCTCTAGTTGCGCCTGAACGACACATTATGATATAGGTGTTATCTTCGTCAAGATTAAGGTCAGCTGATTTTTCTTCAAATAAAGAAATCCATTTAGAGTTTGATGCTGGCATGTAACGAGGTTTATTTTGTTTAGTATCCATTTGTGAATAATCAAACATGGTGCCAGGAATCATGATTTTGGCTTCTTTTGTATAACCAACAAACTGCCATTCTTCAGGTGTGCGTACATCCACTAGAATGACACCAGAATCTTTTTTCATCATTTCTTGTGCACCCACAGCATTAACATAAAGTTTTTGTGGAGTATGACGCTTTGGGTTTTTAGGTTCTGAATAGTCAGCTTTAAGGTTTGGTGTGCTAGCAGTCTGTGATGGGTTGATGGTTGAACATCCAGAGATAAATAGTGCAGATATTGCCGTTGCAATAATTATTTTTTTCATGTTTTTTCCTTGTTTTATTTAAATCTATTAAATGAGTAGATTGGAAGGTTGTTTAAAAAATTCATTGCAAGTTTAAATAAGAATATTATTAAAAGCTAATATAAAAAACTTATACTCAGGTATAAGGAATTAATGATAGCTGATTTTTATGCTGTTTTTTTATGGACTATTTGTGTTTGTTTAGGTATAGTCTTGCCCTGAAGTGGGTTGGACAATCGCGGAGTAGTCATTCTTAATTTCTATTCGGAGGAAAGTCCGGGCACCGTAGAGCAGAATGCCAGCTAACAGCTGGGCAGTGTGAGCTGATGGCAAGTGCAGCAGAGAGAAGACCGCCAGTTGATTTATCAATTGGTAAGGGTGAAAGGGTGCGGTAAGAGCGCACCGCACGGTCAGTAATGATTCGTGGCAAGGTAAACCCCATTCGGTGCAAGACCAAATAGGAAAGCAGGTTTATATTTTTTAATATAAACAGGGTGTGGCTCGCACCTTGTTTTCGGGTAGGTTGCTTGAGGAGTGCAGTGATGTATTTCCAGATGAATGATTGTTGCCAGCGATGGAACAGAACCCGGCTTACAGACCCACTTCTTTTTTTATTTTTTATAAAATCTCCACTTTTTTTCATTTCTAGTTTATTTCTATAAAATATACTTTATATTGTGTCTATTCTGTTTTTTGATACTATATCTGCCAATTTTATTTTTTGTGCATTGTTTTCGTTTGGTTTGTTTTTTTATCTTGCATTACTAGACATTTCTTATTTTTTTATTTAAATAATCTTTTATCTTGTTGTTTTTTATATTAAATATAACTTCCATTTGTATTGGTTTTTGTTGTAAAGAATAGACTAAGTTATTGGTCTGTAACAGAAAATCGCTGATTGTATTTCTTTCTTGGGCTTGACAGTGGTGAGAAAGTTGAATATAGTGGTGCTCAGTGGAGATAAGTGGGAAAAAGTGGAGTAAATGTTATTTTTTAGGGGCATTAATTCAATCAACATGGATGTAAAGGGACGGCTTGCCATTCCTAAACGTTATCGTGAGTCGATTGATGAGGCGAGTGAGAGTCAGTTGATTGCAACAATTGATTTACATAGCCCGTGCCTGCTTATATACACTAGGGATGAATGGGAAATGATTGAGCGCAAGCTAATGTCTTTACCGAATATGGATCCCAAAGCGCGCTTAGTGCAAAGGTTGTTGCTAGGGCATGCTTCTGAATTAGAGATGGATTCACAAGGAAGAGTGTTGTTACCTAGTTTGTTGCGAGAACATGCAAATTTAGAAAAAAATATTATTTTACTAGGGCAGGGAAATAAATTTGAGCTTTGGTCTCAAGAGGCGTGGGAGTCATCAAGGCCAGAAATGCTCGACTCTGCTTCATTAGGTGAGATGACAGATTCATTGGCAAACTTGAGTTTATAGAATGGCGTCAAATCAGAAAATTCATTACTCGGTTTTGTTAAAAGAATCTGTTGCGGGTTTGAATATTAAAGAAGATGGTCTTTATATTGACTGCACTTTTGGCAGGGGCGGGCACAGTAGAGAAATCCTAAATTACCTTACTACAGGCTCTCTGCTGGCAATCGATCAGGATGTTGAAGCTATAAAGTACGCAAAACAGCATTTTAACGAGCCTAACTTTTCAATTGAACACGGTAGTTTTGAGCAACTAGCATCTTTTTGTGAGCAGCGTGATTGGTTGGGAAGGGTGGATGGGATATTGATTGATTTGGGAGTTTCGTCTCCCCAGTTAGATGAAGCTGAACGCGGGTTTAGTTTTATGCGTGCTGGTCCGCTAGATATGCGAATGAATCAAACGACAGGTTTAAGTGCAAAAGATTGGTTGCAGCAGGTTGATGAAAAAACGCTTTCCAACGTTCTTAGACAATATGGTGAAGAAAAATTCTCTGGCCGAATTGCTAGGCAAATTAAAGAGGCGTTAGCTGAGGATGAAATTGAGACAACGCTTGATTTAGCGGATGTCGTAAAAAAGGCTTCACCAAAAGTTGATAAAAATAAACATCCAGCAACTCGCACCTTTCAGGCAATTCGAATTGCGGTGAACAAAGAGCTTGATGTTTTAAAAACGGTATTGGAGTCTTCGGTAGCAGTATTAAAAAAGGAAGGTCGGTTGTCCGCGATTAGTTTTCATTCATTGGAAGATCGGATTGTGAAGAATTTTATTCGTGACCAGTCAACAATCAAAGATTTATTTCCTGATTCTCCAATCCTGTTAGAGGTTGTTGAGCCAGTTTTGAAAAAAATAGGGAAACCTGTATTTCCGTCTAAGGAAGAGTGTACAGAAAATCCACGCTCTCGAAGTGCGGTTTTAAGAATAGCAGAAAGAATTTAATTTTGGTGTTGCTAGATTAGTGCCCATCCAAAAACGGACACTATGCTAGCAATTGTATATCGGTTTTACGGTTTTTTAGCCGTTTAGTGGTTTTTTACTTTGTTATAAGGGGTATAACATGTTTGAAATGAAAGAAACATTTGCAGATGAAGCTGGCTTGCCAGTGATTAAGGTTATAGGTTTAGGTGGCGGAGGCGGTAATGCTGTCGAGTATATGGTTCGCTCACAGGTTGAAGGCGTTGAATTTATTTGTGCAAATACAGATATTCAGGCATTAAACAACTTGTCGGTTGATACTTGTATTAAGCTTGGAACAGATGGTTTAGGTGCGGGTGCTGATCCTTTAAAAGGAATGGAGGCTGCTAAACAAGATATCGAACAGGTGAAAGAGTCGCTGAAAGGTGCTGATATGTTATTTATTACCGCAGGAATGGGTGGTGGTACTGGAACAGGTTCCGCGCCGGTTATTGCACAAGCAGCACGAGAAATGGGAATTTTAACGGTTGGTATTGTAAGTCGTCCTTTCCGATTTGAAAGACGTGATAAATTAGCTAATGCAGGTATTGAAGAACTTTCTGATTGTGTCGATTCATTAATTACGGTACCAAACGAAAAATTACTAAAAGTGCTAGGGCGTGATTTCGTATTAGCAAAAGCATTTGATTATGCAAATGAAGTTTTGCACGGTGCGGTGCAAGGGATTTCAGAGTTAGTGACTCGTCCTGGGTTGATTAACGTCGATTTTAAAGATTTACGCACGGTGATGAGTGAACAAGGTGTTGCGATGATGGGTGTTGGTTATGCAACAGGAGAAGATCGCGCAATAAAAGCAGTTGAAAAAGCAATTGCTAATCCGCTTTTAGAAGACGTCGCTGTTTCTGGTGCAGGTGGTTTGTTGGTGAATATTACTTCAGGTTTGGATTTTACCTTAGGTGAATTTAATGATGTAGGTGATGTTATTGACCAAGTCGCATCAGAAAATGCAAAAGTTATTATTGGAACCTCAATTGATGACAATATGACGGATGAAGTACGTGTGACAGTGGTCGCAACAGGATTAAATTCAAATTCTACAGCGAAGGACAAAGCAGATTTAGTTAAACCTAATTTGCGTGCAGTAGCTGCCAATAAAGCAGACGAAAAAGCCGAAATTGAAGAGAATAATGCCTCTGACTTTGAGTTAACCCAGCCAACTAAAGTCGCACCAAAACAAGAAATTAAAGAAGTCGTTCGTCCAAAAATGGTCGTTAATGGTGGTGTTTCATCCAGTGTTGATGGTGGTTCGAATTATCTTGATATACCCGCTTTCTTACGTAGGCAAGCAGATTAACACTGTTTGATTTAGCAAAAAAAGATGGCAGCGCAATCAACCCTTAAATCGGATCTGTTGATTTTTAGCAGAAAAAGATTTTTTGCGCTGTTATTTCTTGTCCTAATTTGTATTATCTCTTTGCTGATTATTCAAATACAGCATAAAGTTCGTCATCTAGAAACTCAATATTCTAAATCCTTACTTACTCGTGTCGATTTACAAGAAGAAAAAGGCAAGTTATTACTTGAGAAATATCACCTTACAGCATTAGCAAGAGTTGAATCAATAGCGAAACAACAGTTGCAAATGAGTCGTGTATCTAAACAGTCTGATAGAGTACAAACACTCTATTTTTCAACGCCTACTGGTGGTAATGATGTTGTTCAATAAAGAACTTTGGTTTCAGAGAGATGTAATCATTTTTGTGATTATTTTTATTGTTTCAGCCGGCATAGTTGTAAAAGCGGTAGATGTACAAATTATACAGGCTGAGTTTCTTGTTTCTGAAGGAAATAAACGTCAGATTCGAACGATTGAAATACCTGCACCTCGTGGAAATATTTTTGATCGAAATGGAAGTTTACTTGCCTTAAGTACACCTGTTGATTCAATCTGGTTGGATCCTAAGATACTCTCCTTCTATTTTGATAAAAAACAACAACAGAAAGAGTTGTTAGCTAAGAAGGATCTGTTTTCGGAAGATGAGCTTAAGAAGTGGCAGCAAAATATCGAGATGAATAAGTCAAATTATAAAAAAATGTTGCGTATCTTAAAGATTTCACCTACGGCCCTAACTCGGAAAATTCTTGCTAAGAAGAATAAACGTTTTATGTACCTTAAACGAAGTGTCTTGCCAACGGTTTCCGAAAAGATAGAACAATTAGGTGTGCCTGGTGTTTTTATTGACAATCAATACAAACGTTATTATCCATCAAGTGAAATTAATGGGCATACGATTGGTTTTACAAATATTGATGATGTTGGTATTTCTGGTATTGAAAAAACTTACGATAATTGGTTGACAGGAAGTAAGGGGAAAAAACAAATAATAAAAAACCGACAAGGACAAATTGTTGATTTTGTGAAGGATATCAAAACGGCAAAAGCAGGTCAGGATTTGGTTTTAAGTATAGATGGTGATATTCAATATTTGTTGTATCATGCTTTAAAAGAATCTTTTGCAAGACACCTTCCTATGTCAGCACAGTCTGTTATTTTAGATGCTAAAACAGGTGAGATTTTGGCAATGGCATCGCTACCCAGTTTTAATCCAAACAACCGTGGACAACTTTCTGGTGGTCGCTTACGTAACAGAGTGATAATGGATCGAATTGAGCCAGGATCGCCCACTAAACCGTTTACTATTTCTAAAGCGCTTGATCTAGGTGTTTTGCAAGAAGATGAACTGATTAATACTTCACCTGGTTTTGTGAGTGTTCAGGGGCAACGTATTTCAGATACCAGTGATAACGGCATGCTGAATGCCGCGGGTATTTTGAAAAAATCCAGTAATGTAGGTGCTACAAAAGTCGCCCTAAAAATGTCGGCAAAACAGCAATGGGAAATGCTTGATGATATTGGTTTTGGTCAAGATTTGGGTTTGTATTTACCTGGCGAAGCACTTGGGTTTGTGAAGTCAGCAGAGCAATGGCAAACAATAGATCAAGCATCCTCCTCCTATGGGTATGGTTTTAATATTAATCTGATGCAATTAGCGAGAGCCTACACTATTTTTACAAACTCCGGTATTTTGAAGCCTGTTTCATTATTGAAGATTGATGATAAAAAAACAACTCAAGAACTGGAACCTACAAAACAAGTTGTTGCAAAAGAGATTGCAGATAAAGTGCTTAGTATGTTGGAGGCGGTTACCAAGAAAGGAGGAACCGCGCCTGGTGCAAAACTAGATGGTTATCGAGTGGCAGGAAAAACGGGTACAGTTCACAAAACAAAATTTGGTGGAGGACGTGGCTATGAAGAAAACAAGTATTTATCTTTGTTTGTTGGAATGGTACCTGCCTCAAACCCAAAATATATCATGGCAACCGTGGTGAATGAACCGAGTAGAGGGGTTTATTATGGCGGTAAAGTTGCCGCTCCAATCTTTAAGGTTGTGATGGAAGATGTGTTGCGTTTAAAAAACATTGCACCAGATCAGGTGAGTGGAAAATGAAACGTTTATCGGATATTTACGATTTTTTTTCAATCGACTCTGTTGCTGAAAATATGGTTTATTATGACTTATTTATCGACTCTCGAGAAGCTGGTGTAACAGACATTTTTATCGCTTTAGAGGGTGAAAAAAATCACGGATTAGATTTTATTAAACAGCTTGAAGAAAAAGGTGTTAGCCTCATTTTATCTGACAAGGCTTTTGAAGAAAAAACAGAGATTCGAGTCGTTTTTATCGAAGAATTAGCAACTAAGCTTGCTGATTTTTCAGCTTGGTTTTATGACTATCCTAGTCGAGATATGAAATTAATTGGAATTACTGGTACGAATGGTAAAACATCGGTTGCTCATTACACAGCGCAAATTTGTTATCCGTATTTTAAAACCGCCATTCTTGGAACACTTGGTAATGGTGTCTTTACCGGTTTAGGTGCAAGTGAATTAGAAAAAAGTATTAATACCACTTTGCATACCGTCTCTTTAAATAGAAAGTTAGCAGAATTCAGACAGAATGAAGTTGAGGTTGTTTTAATGGAAGTTTCATCACATGCAATTTCATTAGAACGAATCAAAGGACTTGAATTTGAATCCTTGGCTTTAACTCAAGTAACTCGAGATCATTTAGATTTTCATGGTTCTGAAACGGCTTATAGAGAAACTAAAGAAGCATTGTTTACAAATTATCAGGCTAAAAACTGGGTTGTAAATTTTGATGACGATTTAGGTAAAAAATTATCACTGAAAGCAAAAAAACCAAGCTGTTTATCTTATAGCTTAAAACAAGAAACTAACTTGTTTGTCAGCTCTGTAGATTATTCTAATGATGGAATTATTGCCAATATTCAACAATCTGAAAGGATAGGTATTGCAGTTAAAGTTAATTTATTTGGTCGTTTTAATTTAGAAAATCTATTGTGTGCATTTGGGATATGTAAAACCCTCAGTCTAACGGATGAACAAATAAAGCAAAATCTAAATCAGCTTCAAGCGGTTTCAGGAAGAATGGAAATTGTCGCCAGTGAACCTACCGTTATTGTTGATTATGCGCATACAGCTGATGCCTTGCAATCTATTTTACATGCAGTAGAGGTTCACTTAACGAACCCGTTACAAAAACTTTGGTTGTTGTTTGGTTGTGGTGGTGATAGGGACAAAAGTAAACGCCCATTGATGGGAAAAGTTGCGAGTGAAAAAGCTGACTTTGTAATTCTTACTGATGACAATCCACGATTTGAGAACCCTCAGCAGATAAGGGAAGAAATTCTCACTGGTATTGATTCAAGCTTTTCAAATATCGTCACGATTGCGAATCGAGAAGAAGCAATTCAGTATGCTGTTCAACAAGCGAGTTATCAGGATTTGATTATTATTGCAGGTAAAGGGCATGAGAATTATCAGGAAAGAAACGGTGTGAAATATCCGATGAGTGATTTTCAGATCATTCAATCAGCAATGGATTTGATTCGGGAGCAAAAAACATGAGTTGGTCACAGGCGGATTTACTGCTAGCAACAGGTGGCAAGAGTCCAAGTGTTGACGCGAGTGGTGGAAAGAATATAGCTTTTTCTGGCGTTTCAACCGACACACGAACACTCAATCAAGGTGATTTGTATGTTGCTATCAAAGGTGATTTTTTTGATGGGCATCGTTTTGTAGCACAAGCATTAAGTGCTGGAGCAGCGCTGGCACTTGTCTCGGAATTTGAGCCCTTTGAAGAGAGTCGGCAAGCTAGGCTTGTTTTGGTAGAGGATACTCGGATTGCACTTGGAAAGTTTTCGAGTTGGCATCGGCAACAAATCTCCCTGCAAAAATTGATTGGCATAACAGGAAGTAATGGTAAAACAACTTGTAAAAATATGGTGGAACACCTTCTTAGTTCACTTGTCCCTGCCGAACAGGTTTTGGCAACGGAAGGTAATTTAAATAATGATTTTGGTGTCCCTAGAACCCTTTTATCTTTGACTGATCAACATCAATTTGCGGTGGTTGAAATGGGAGCAAATCACCCTAAAGAGATAGACTATGTTAGTCGGTTGGCAAAACCTGAGGTTGCTATTATTACCATCGCAGCCATGGCTCATATTGAAGGTTTTGGCTCGCTTGATGGGGTGGTCAAAACAAAAGCAGAAATCATGAATGGGATGGAAAAAGGTAGCACGATTATCTTAAACGTAGATTCTGTTGGATTTGAATATTGGCAATATATGGCGACAGAAAAAGGTATTCATATTTTAACCTTTGGTTCTTCAGAAAAAGCAGACTTTAGATTAATATCGGTTGAACAGAATACTGGTCAACTGAACTTTCGATTTACACATGACAACCACATTTTTCAAGCTGATTTACCAATGGTGGGTGAACATAATGCCTTCAATGCATTGGCGAGTATGGCTGCCTGTTTTGCCGCAGGCTTTAAGTTGCAACAATTAATACCCCCCCTGGTGAATTTTGCTGGAATTAAGGGGCGTTTACAGCAATATCAGTTACCGAATGGTTTATTGCTTGATGATAGCTATAATGCGAATCCGGACTCTGTTAAAGCGGCAATTGATGCGTTAGTTAAGGTTTCTCCAGATGGTATTTTATGCCTTGGTGCGATGGCAGAAATTGGTGAAACCAGTGCAGATCAGCATAAACAGATAGCAAACTACGCAAAAGGAAAAGGCGTGGCTTTTTTATTATGCACGGGAGAAGAAACTAAAAACATGCCAGAAGTATTTGGTGATAAAAGTTTTTGGTTTGAGGATAAGTCAAGTTTGGCAGAAAAAGCGATTGATTTAATTAAAACAAAACAGGCAAGTGTTTGCTTGGTAAAAGGTTCTCGTTCGGCAAAAATGGAACAGGTCGTTAAAAATATAATTGAAGGAATGAAAATATGTTGATACATGTTGCTGATTACTTAAGTCAGTTTATCTCTGGTTTTGCTGTATTTAAATATATGACAATGCGTGCAATTATGAGTGTTTTGACGGCGTTAATTCTATCCTTTATTATTGGCCCCAAGGTTATTCGGTGGTTGACAAAATTAAAAATTGGGCAGGCGATTCGAACTGACGGTCCTCAAACCCATCTGGTTAAAACCGGTACGCCAACCATGGGTGGGGTTATGATTTTACTGTCGATTTCAGTTTCTGTTATTTTATGGGGAGACTTGAATAATCATTATTTGTTAATCGCTACCTTGACCATGTTAGGTTTTGGGATTATTGGATTTATTGATGACTATAAAAAAGTCGTTTACCAAGACCCACAGGGCATGCGTTCGCGTACTAAATTCTTTTGGCAATCAACTATTGGCTTAATTGCAGGTTATTCTTTATATGCATTGGCAACGATTCCAGCGGAAACCCAGTTACTGATTCCTTATATGAAGGATACATTTCTTTATCTTGGCGCTTGGACAGTTGTGATTGCATATTTTGTAATCGTAGGAGCATCAAATGCGGTTAATTTAACCGATGGGTTGGATGGGTTGGCAATTATGCCAGCGGTAATGGTTTCATCTGCATTAGGAATCTTTGCCTATATGACGGGGCACGCCTATTTTGCTGAATACCTTCACCTTCCTTTTATACCAGGAGTGGGAGAACTGATTATATTCTGTGGTGCCTTAGCGGGTGCTGGACTTGGTTTTTTATGGTTCAATGCGCACCCAGCGCAAGTATTTATGGGCGATGTCGGTTCTTTAGCGATTGGAGCGGCACTTGGCGTGGTTGCGGTAGCGGTCAAACAGGAAATTGTATTTGCAATCATGGGCGGAATATTTGTAATTGAGACGTTATCGGTTATCTTACAGGTTGGTTCCTATAAGTTAAGAAAGGGAAAACGAATCTTTTTAATGGCACCGATTCACCATCATTTTGAGCAAAAAGGCTGGCATGAGTCACAGGTCATTATTCGTTTTTGGATTATTACCATTATTTTAGTTCTGATTGGCTTAGCCAGTCTTAAAATTAGGTAAACAAGGTGCTTTTGGTAGCTGGACTGGGTTTGAGTGGGGAAAGTGCTCTTCGCTTTTTACAAGAAAAACAACAAGCGTGTATTGCTTTTGATACACGTGAGAATTTTGATTTTTCAAATTTACAGAAACAATTTCCTGAAGTCACATTTTACTCAAAGAAACTGCCAGAGAATGAAATCAACAAAATTTCAGAAGTTATTTTAAGCCCAGGTATTCCATTAAAATCAAGTTGGCTTGAGCCATTTAGGAAAAACAAATGTCCAATTGTTGGGGATATTGAACTTTTTGCGCGTCACCTTAATTCAACAAAAAAGCCTGTTATTGCGATTACAGGCTCAAATGGCAAAAGTACCGTTACCAGCTTAGTCGCACAAATATTGCAAAAAGCAGGCTATAAGGTTGGCATGGGTGGTAATATTGGCTTACCTGCATTGGATCTTTTACTCGATGGACAAGCGTATGATGTTTATGTTTTAGAGCTATCAAGTTTTCAGTTAGAAACCACTTTTTCATTAACTCCTACAGCGGCAACGATTTTAAATATTTGTGAAGACCATATGGATCGATACGATTCGATTGAGGCTTATGTTCAAGCAAAAAAAAGGATATTTAATGGAGCAAAAAAAGCCGTTTTACCTCTAACAGATAAGCGTTTTTACAGTATCTCTGACGCAAGTTATTTTAGTGATAAAAAAAATGCGTTGACTGAAAATATGTTACTTCAGGGGAAACACTACCAGTTAAATGCACAAGCAGCGATTGCATTAACTCAAGGATTTGAGGTAAGTGATGAAGCTTACAAATCCGTTTTTCAACATTTTTTTGGATTGCCTCACCGAACTGAAAGGGTTGCTTTTAAAAATGGCGTGACTTGGATTAATGATTCCAAAGGAACAAATGTTGGCGCAACTCAAACGGCAATAAGTAGTCTAGCAGGTGATAAAAATATTATTCTGATTGCAGGGGGAGTGGGTAAAGAAGCAGATTTTTCACCTCTAAAGCAGGAACTAACGAATCATGTTAAGTTGCTTATTTTATTTGGAAGGGATGCTGAATTGATTGATAAAGCAATCAGTTTCGACAAAACAGAAAAACTTAAAACACTGGAGCAAGCGGTTACAAGTGCAAATATTTTTGCAGAAAAAGGTGATATTGTTCTGTTTTCACCTGCTTGTGCCTCCTTTGACCAATTCAATAATTATGAGCATCGCGGTGATGTATTTAAAAAAAATGTAGCTGAGGTGTTGGGTGTTTAGCGTTCATTATTCTCGAGATGACTCTCCGATTGATTTATGGCTGTTAGGTTCGGTATTGGTTTTAATGGTGGTTGGTTTAATTATGGTTGCCTCAAGCTCGATTGCGATTAGTGAAAAGAATTTTTTAAATCCTTTGTATTACTTAAACCGCCAATCCGTTTCGATGCTGTTAGGACTACTTGCTGGATTAGCTGTTTTCAAAATTCCATTAAGTATTTTGGAAGCGCAGAGAATTAAAATCTTTTTGCTTGGAATTGTGTTGCTGGTTGCTGTATTAATTTTGGGTAAAGAAATTAATGGTGCGAAAAGGTGGTTATCACTGGTTGTGATGAATTTTCAGGTTTCTGAATTTGTCAAAATGGCAGTGATTATCTTTATGGCAGGGTATCTTACTCGGCATGCACATGCCGTAAAGGAGAGTTTTGAAGCAATTATTCGCTTGGTAATTCCTTTTGGCATGATGACGTTTTTACTTTTATTAGAACCTGATTTTGGGAGTACTTTCGTTATTGCAGTGATTATTTCTGGCATGTTGTTGATTGCTGGAGCAGCTTGGCGCTTCTTTGTCTTTACGGTTTTACCGATTGCCAGCTTGCTGGTTATTATGGTGATTACTTCTGAATACCGTATGGCTAGAGTGAGTAATTTTTTAGATCCATGGGCAGACCCTTTCGGTAATGGGTACCAATTAACCCAAGCACTGATTGCAAGCGGTAGAGGTGAAGTATTTGGTGTAGGTGTTGGGGAATCTGTGCAAAAATTACTCTATTTGCCAGATGCGCATACTGATTTTATTTTTTCTATTTATGCCGAAGAATATGGATTATTGGGCGTAATATTTTTAATTGGATTGTATTTATTAATTTTATCTCGCTGTTTTATTATTGGCCGTCGAGCATTTTATAAAGCCGAATTTTTTGGAGGTCTGATTGCTTATGGTGTTGGGATATGGATTATTTTGCAAGCGATGATTAACATGGGTGTAAACTTGGGTTTGCTTCCCACCAAAGGGTTGACATTACCACTAATCAGTTATGGTGGTTCTAGTGTCCTGATGTTTATGGTTGCCTTGGCTTTGGTTTTCAGAGTAGACTACGAAACAAGGCAAAAAGAAGCTGGGGATAGCGATTGAAAAAAATAATGATAATGGCAGCCGGAACAGGTGGTCATGTGTTCCCCGGAATTGCGATCGCCAAAGAGCTAGAAAAACAAGGTGTTGAAGTGAGTTGGTTGGGTAGCGTTGTTGGGATGGAAAAAGAGTGGGTTTCTCAGGCGCAAATTCCATTTAGAGCAATCAATATTAAAGGGTTGAGAGGGAATGGATTACTTGGATGGTTAATTGCACCTATTAATATTGCCCGAGCAGTTTTTCAGGCCAGCCGTATTATGAAGCAAGAAAAACCAGACTTAGTACTCGGTATGGGAGGATTTGTTTGTGGTCCAGGTGGTATTTCAGCTAAATTATTAGGTAAGACGTTGGTTTTACATGAACAAAATGCCATACCTGGCTTAACTAATAAGCTGCTCTCAAAAATAGCTGATTTAGTGATAACGGCTTTTCCACAACAACAGATAAAATCCGCTATTCAGATAGGGAATCCTGTTCGCGAAGGTCTGGAACAAATTCCTATCTTAGAGCAGACTAACAAAGAAATCAATCTGTTAGTGATTGGTGGCAGTAGAGGTGCTTTAGCACTGAATAAAACTATGCCAAAAGCGCTTAAACTGTTAGAAAAGTCTTTGCCAGAAAGAGCGCTAAAAGTCGTTCACCAAACAGGTGTTAAAACCCTTTTGGAGAGCAAACAGTTTTACACTCAGGCAGGTTTAGATTTGTTTGGTGGTAGCTATCAGGTCGTTCCATTTATTGACGATATGATTAAAGCTTATCGTCAAGCGGACCTTGTAATCTGTCGCTCTGGTGCGCTGACGGTATCTGAATTGATAGCGAGTGCAAGACCTGCGATAATGATTCCGTACCCACATGCGGTTGATGATCACCAAACTGCCAATGCACAAGTTCTCGTAAGCTTAGGCGGTGGGGAAATTATTCAACAAACAGACTTAACGCCAGAAAGATTACAAAATGCGATATCCAATTGGTTTAAAGGAGATAAACTTGAAAAGTCATCTTCTAGCATTCAAAGAAAATCAATTAAAAATGCAACATTTAACATTACTAAAGAACTGACTCAACTGATGTAACGGCATTTTGGTGTATTAGTTGCTTGGTTTTAGATTATATAGATATAGATACTAAAAATAAGTGAGAAATACTATCATGGGTAAGTACTTAGCAAAGTTAACTTTAAAGCAAAAGTTGCGTGCAGGTTTTGGCGTTTTTTCATTGGTTCTGATCATAATAACAGCTCAGGCAGTTGTTAATCTATATTTTGTTAAAGAAGACATTACAGGTGTGGTTGATGTTAATCAGCCGGTTTCATTACAAGCACTAGAAACCAGTCAAGCACTTAAAAATA